>JAYVWD010000917.1:0-6696 GCA_043786345.1 Pseudomonadota bacterium | reverse complement strand
CTCGGCTACTGGGTGCGGACGCGGGACGCGGGCCAAGGCCTCGCCACCATCGTCTCACAGGCGCTGATCGCTTATGCGTTCCAATGGCTCGGCTGTGAGCGGGTGCAATGCGGGCACAACGCCGCGAACGCCGCCAGCGGCGAGGTCATCCGGAAGTGCGGCTTCGCCTTCGAGGGGACGCTCCGCTGCTTCGAGCCGACCCCGACCCCGGCCATGGTCGCGGACGGCTGCATCGCCGCGCCCGGAATGCACCTATACGGGCTCGTGCGCGCGGATCTGTCGGGGCTGTCCTGGCTGCCGGGCTCGGCCCAGAGCCTCCGGGTCTATGACTGGCTCGGCCGGCCGGTTGCGCTTTCCCAGGTGACAAACGACCGCTTTGGTACATAAGGTTACGGAATGCTGCGAGCAGCCACCACCGCCATGCTCCGCGCGGGCCGAAACCGGCGTCCGTACCTGCCGGCCTTTCTCGCCCTCGCGACGGGGATCGCGCTGACGCTCGTCGCTTTCCGCCTCGTCCGGCTGAACTTCACGACGGCGACGCGCGCGCGCATGGAGGAGGCGACCTACGCCCTCGACGCGGCGCTTCAGCTCCGCATGCGCATGTACGTCAACGCGCTGCTGCAGACGCGCGGCCTCCTCACGGCGAAGCCCGACCTGTCGGCCGCCGCGTTTCACGACTTCGTCCGCGGCATCGACCTGATCCGGGACTACCCCGGCATCCAGGGGATCAGCTTCGCCGAGGTCGTGCGGCGCGGGGCGCTCGACGCCCACGAGCAGCGCCTTCGCCGCGTCATCGCCTGGTACGGCGTCCACGCGGCGGACGGCCGGCCGGCGGTCCGCGTGCCGCGCGTCGACCCCTTCATCCCGGTCACGATAATGGAGCCCGGGACCAAGAACGACCGCCGCGGCCTCGGCTTCGATCTGGCCACGGATCCCCCGACGGTCGCGGCGCTCGAGGCAGCGCGCGACTCCGGCGAGCCGCAGGCCTCGCGCCTCGTCCCGATGCTTCAGGCGCCGGGGGAGCCGGTCCGGTATGACTTCGGCATCTATGTCCCCGTTTACCGCCAATTCCTGGGCGCCGACGCTACCGTCGCCGCGCGCCGCGCGGCGCTCCGGGGCTACGTCTTCGGGCGGTTCCGCGTCACCGAGCTCTTCGAGCGGGTCGCCGCCGCCATTCCGGCCCGCATGGAGCGCGGCATCACGTTCGCGGTTTACGACCAAACCTCGGATGCGGACGGTGCCCAGCTCTTCGACTTCAACGCGACGCGCCATGAGCCGCTCGCCGACGACGCGGCCGAGCTCGCGACCACTCTCCCGTTCGCCGTCGCCGGGCGGCGCTGGAATCTCGCCATCGCGCCGCTCGCCTCGTTCCACGAGCCTTTTTCGACCGTCGTTCCGGCCGCCGTGGTGGCGCTCGGGTCGGCGGTGAGCCTGTTGATCTTCCTGGCGCTCTTCGCCAAGACGAACCAGTCGCGGCGCGAGCAGCGAGCCCGCCTCGCGGCCGAGGACGCCGCCGCGCGGCACCGCCTTCTGGCGCGCGCCGGCGAGCTCCTCGGAAGCTCGCTCGACTTTGCCAAGACGCTCATCCAGGTCGCGCGCCTTACGGTGCCGGATTTCGCCGATTGGTGCGGGATTTATCTTTTTAAGAACGGGTCTTTGGAGCTCGAGTCCCTGGCCAGCACCACGCCCGAGCGCGAGGCCGCGTGGCGCCGGATGGAGGGCCTCTACGCGGCGTCGGCCAAGTCGCAGATCCATGGGCCGCGCCGCGTCTACGCCACCGGTGAAGCCGAGCTCATCGCGCGGGTCGGCGACGAGCAGCTCAAAATCTTCGACGGACCCGATGCCGAGATCGCGCAGCTCGTGCGCAGGGCCGGGATCCTGTCTTACATCTGCGTCCCGATGCAGGCGCGCGGCCGGGTGATCGGGGTCGTCGCCATCGCTTCGGCGGTGCCCGAGCGCCTATACGACCAGTCCGACCTCGGGCTGATCGCCGAGCTGGGTCATCGCGCGGCGCTCGCGATCGACAACGCGCGGCTCTACGACGAGGCACGCGCCTCGGAGGCGCGCAAATCCTCGGTGCTCCAGACCTCGCTCGAGGCGATCATCACGACCGACGAGCATCTAAACGTCGTCGACTGGAACCCGGCCGCCGAGCGCATCTTCGGCTATTCCGCCGCCGAGGCGGCGGGGCGCCCGGTCGCCGACCTCATCGTCCCGCCGGCGCTGAAAAAAGAGCACCTTGCCGGTCACCGCCGCTATATGGCGACCGGCCAGGCGCGCATGATGGGGCAACGCACCGAGCTGCCGGCCATCCGCAAGAACGGCGAGGAGTTTCCGTGCGAGCTGTCGATCAATGCGGCGAGCATCGGCGGCAAACCGATGTTCACCGCTTATGCCAGAGACATCACCGACCGGATCCGCGACGAGGCGGAGCTCCTCCGCACGCGCGACCTCGCCGAGGCGGCGAGCCGGTCGAAGAGCGCGTTCCTCGCCAACGTCAGCCATGAGATCCGCACGCCGCTCGGCGCCATCCTCGGGTTCTCCGAGCTCCTGCTCGACCCGCGCCTGGCCGACGACGACCGCCGTCAGTACGTCGAGACGATCGTGCGCAACGGCCGCGACCTGACGCGGCTCGTCGACGACGTCCTGGACCTGTCGAAGGTCGAGGCGGGCCGGCTCGAGATCGAGCCGTTGCCGTTCGCGCTGCCGGCGTTCCTCGACGAGATCCTGCAGTCGCTCGGCGTCAAGGCCCGGGAAAAAGGCGTCGCGCTGCGGCTCGAGACGGAGGGGCCCCTGCCCGCGACGGTCACCTCGGACCCGACGAGGCTCCGGCAGATCCTCTTCAACGTCGTCGGCAACGCGATCAAGTTCACCAGCCAGGGCTCGGTCCGGCTGACGACCCGCGTCCGAGGCGGGGCGTCAGGGTCGGGGCAGGGCGCCAAGCTCGAGTTCGTCGTCAGCGACACCGGCCGCGGCGTCGCGCCCGACCAGGCCGGCAACCTCTTCCAGTCCTTCGTGCAGGCAGACAGCTCGACGACCCGGATCTTCGGCGGTACCGGCCTCGGCCTGGTGCTGTCGCGGCGCCTCGCGCGGATGCTCGGCGGCGACGTCGAGCTGACGGCGAGCACGCCCGGTGCCGGCAGCACGTTCACCGTCACCGTCGAGGCGGGCGAGCTCGGCCGCTCCGCCGCCGACCCGGAGAAGCAGAAGCCGAACGCGCCCCCTATTGAGAAACCGCTCGCGGGCGTGCGCGTGCTCGTCGCGGACGACGCCAGGGACAACCAGCTCCTCTTCCGCCGCGTGCTCGCGAACAAGGGCGCCGCGGTGGACGTCGTCGACAACGGCGCCGAGGCCGTCCGGCAGGCCCTCGCCCAACCCTATGACGTCGTGCTGATGGACATCCAGATGCCCGTGCTCGACGGCTACGACGCGACGAAAGAGCTCCGCCGCCGGGGCTTTACCGGCCCGATCATCGCGCTCACGGCGCACGCCATGAAGGACGAGCGCGTTCGTTGCCTCAACAGCGGCTGCACCGACCACCTCCCGAAACCCGTCGGCCACGACATCCTCGTCGATACGGTCTCGCGCTACGCCCACCCCGAATCCTTCGTCCATTGAGGCCAAGAAAAATGGGGGTGGCTTAGTCGGCACGAGCATTGCATCCTCATCCGCCTTGACCCCGCGAATTGAGGACCATGCGTCGGTTTTTCCCCCTGATTATGCTGCTTTTTTCCGGCTCCGCCCGCGCCGCGGCGGGCGCCGGCGAGGCGCTGTGCCCGCAGGTCCGGGTCGAGGCCACGACCGCCCTCGGGTTTACCGAGCTCGAAAAGCAGCTCGTCTGCGGGGATCCGAAGGACCCGCCCTGGCGCAACGTGCCGCGCAACCAGGCGCGCTACATGCTCGGGACATTCCTGCAGGCGCGCGGATACTACCGCTACAGCTTCCGCGACGAGCCCGCCGCGCTGGTCGCGACGGCCGGCGAGCCGACCCTCGTGGCCGTGGTGGAAGGCGAAGGAATTCCTGATGAAATTGACCTCACCCGGTACTGGCTTCCGGCCGGAAATCCGCTGACCCCGAAGCTCCTCGACCAGCTCGAGGGCTGGGTGAAGGACCGGCTGAAGGCGAGCGGCTACGCCTGCCCGCAGGTCCGGACCTCCGCCGACCCCGTCGGCGGCCGCATCACCGTCGTGGCGGTCCCCGGCCCGCGGCTCGACATCACGGCCGTCGAAGAGGAAAAGGTACCGGATCTGCGGGATGGGATGCTGCGCCGGTTCGACGCGTTCGCCGTCGGCGAGCTCTACGACGACGAAGAGCTCCAGCTCACGGTGCGCCGGACGCTCGGCAAACAACTCCTGTTGTCGACGCATTTCACCGCGCGCTGCGCGCCGGAGGGCGTGGTGGTCCGCCAGAAGTCGCTGCCCGGGCCGCCCCGGGTCGCGCGCGTCGGGGTCGGCTTCAACACGGAGCAGCTCTTCCTCCTGCGCGGGTCGCTGCGCAACAGCCGCCTCGGTCCGGCGGGCTCGATCCTCGACCTGACGGCGACGGCCTCCTACCGCGAGCAGAAGCTGGCGGCCTCGGCGGACTGGTATGTTCTGCCGTATCCCTCGCGGTTTTACCTGCACCCGGAGCTCGACGTCCGGCGCGAATTCGAGCCGCAATTCGAGAGCCACGAGACGTCGGCGCTGTTCGCCCCGGCCATGACCATGGATTCGCAGATGCTGGCCCTGAGCGTCGGCGGCTGGGTCGGTCCGTCGCTGACGCTCGTGCGCACGCTGGGGACTGCGGACGCCCCGGGCTATTCGCGCATCCACTCCCTAGACGGTCAGGTCGACGTGCGCAGCCACCTGCACGAGTTTTACGCCGCGGCGCCGCGTACCGGCTTTCGGACGACGGCCAACTGGTCGCTGGCGATCAAGCAGGGCTCGACCGTGACCGCGCACCGCTTCGGCTGGATCGGCGAGGCGCTCTACAACGTCGCCGGCTGGGATCCGCCGAAGCTCGTGCTCGGGATCCGCTCGGGCTACGCGACGACGATCACCGGCGGTTCGCGCGAGGAATTCGAAGCCGTGCCGGCCACTTACCGCCGGTTCCTCGGGGGCTCCCAGTCGGTCCGTGGCTTCGCCCGGCACGCGCTCCCGGACAATGACGGCGCGCTCACCACCTTCTATACGGGCACCGAGGCGCGCCTCGTGAGCATCCTGCCCTATGGCATCGAGCCGCTGCTCTTCGCCGACGTGGGCCTGACGGGCAAGAAGGCGCGCTACCTCGAGCAGCCTTATTATCTGTCGCCGGGGACCGGCGTCCGGTGGCAATCTCCGATCGGCCCGATGCGGCTCACCGTCGCGCGCGGCTACGTCCGCGGCAAGCGGGCCGGCGAGCATGAATCCCAGGAGCACGGGGCGCTGTTCTTCAGCTTCGGCGAGGAGTTCTGACGATGGCGCGGGCGCTCAAAATCCTGGGAATTCTGGCCGTCATCCTGGTCACGCTGGTCGTTCTGGTCACCGGCGGCGCGCTGCTCGTCACCTACCGGCCGCGCCTCTTAGTCAACGAGCGCACCGCCGGGTGGGCGGCGCGGCTCGCCGGGCACAAGGGCATCGGGATCGCCTGGGACGCGGCGACGATCGACGCGTCCTCGCAGTCGTTCTGGGACAAGGAGCTGGCCGTCGCCTTCGACAAGCTTTGCATCAAGGTCGTGGAGCCGCGGATCGAAGGGTGTTTCGACCATTTCGGCGCGCGGCTGCGCCTGAGCCTGCGGCCCTCCCATCTGCGGGTCCTGGCGCTCGGGCCCGTCGACGCGAGCGGCGGGCCCTTCACCGTCGCCGTCGCGCCGGGCCCGGACCCGGCGGAGCCGCCGACCGACTGGCTGCACCTGCCGCGGCCGGCGCTGCTCGAAGGCATGGATTTGAGCCCGGTTTCAATCAAGCTGCGCGCGCTCACGGTCGACGCCGCCGGGGTCGCGGCGAGGGCTGAAGGCTTGAGCTTGAGCCTCGTCGCCGAGGGCGACGGCGCGCGCCTCAAGCTGGAAGGGCAGGGGCTCTGTGGACGCACCGGCGCCGTCCGGATCGACGGTTGCCTCGGGGCGCTCGCCGCGGAAGCGCGGATCGGCGTGCGGGGCGCGCAGTTTCACGTCGCCGAACTCGGACCCGTGCGCGTGGCGACCGACGCCCTCGGTATCGAGCTGCCGGCCGCCGGTGCGCCCGCCGCCAGTGCGCCTCCTGCCGGCGCGCCCGCTGCGGCGCTCGAATTCGCCATGCCCGACTGGCTCAAGGACACCATCGTCCGCCCGGTCTCGGTCCACATCGGTCGCTGGAAGGTGGCGCAGCCCGGAGCCTTTTCGGCGACCGGCGCCGCCGACCTCGGGATCGTCACCACCGGCGACTCGGTGCGCGCCGCCCTGGACCTCGGCGCCCCGTGCGCGGACCTGGTCGCGCCCGCGACCCATGCCTGCTTCAACAAGGCCCGCCTCGGGCTCGCGTTGCGCCGGGACGGCGAGCGGATCCGCCTCGCCGCTGTCGGCCCCGCGACGGTCACCGGCGGCGACGTCCGCGTCGAGCTCGGGTCGGGCGCGGCGCCCGCGCGCCATGAGGCGGCGCGGTCGGGCGCGGCGCCAACACCCCCGGCCGCGCCAGCGCCGGCCGAATCGACGCCGTCGCTGGTCCCGGCCTTTCTGTCCGGCGCCCGGCTCGAGCCCGTCCG
>JAYVWD010000916.1:0-5878 GCA_043786345.1 Pseudomonadota bacterium | reverse complement strand
GCCCGGAGGCTCGGCGAATTGGCGGGTAAAACCCATTATTTGCATTCCGCCGTCGCCCTGCTCCTCGGCGGCCCGGACGCCCGTGAGCTGGCGAGCTTCGTCGTCGATGTGGCGATGCCGATGCGCGCCCTGAGCCCGGCCGAAATCGCCGCCTACGTCGCCACGGGCGAGTGGGAGGGCTGCGTCGGCTGCTACCAGTACGAGAACCGCGGCGTTCACCTTTTCGACGGGGCGGACGCGGACCACGCGGCGATCGTCGGGCTACCGCTCCAGCCGCTGCTCAAGGCGCTGCGGGCGCTCGGTGTAGACCCTTTAGGCCAACCGGCACCGCCCTGGCGGCTTTCGGTTTAGGAGTCTTGCGGATCACGCCGATCTTCGGGCACAAGTCGGCGAGCATGCAATCGTCGCACAAGGGGTTGATCGCCTTGCACACATAGCGCCCGTGCAGGATCAGCCAGTGGTGGGCCATCGGCAGGTAGCGCGCGTCGATCCGCTCAAGGAGCTTTTTCTCAGCCTTTTCGGCCGTTTTCTCGGCATGCAGGCCGAGACGCAGCCCGACGCGGAAGACGTGCGTGTCGACCGCCAGGAGCGGTTCCCGCCAGAGCTCGGCGAGGACGACGCTCGCCGTTTTGCGGCCGACCCCCGGCAGGTCCTCCAGGGCGGCGCGATCGCGGGGGATTTCGCCGCCATGGCGCTCCAGAAGCAGCTGCGTGAGCCGGACGATGTTTTTCGACTTGGTCGGCGCGAGGCCGATACTCCGGATGCGCACGAGCAGGGCAGCCTCGCCCCAGCCGAGGACCGTCTCAGGGGTGAAGCCCGCGTCGTACAGGGGCTTCATGACGCGATTGACGCCCTTGTCGGTCATCTGCGCCGAGAGGACGACGGAGACCAGCAGCTGGTAGGGCGTCTTGAAATGGAGCTCGCAGCGGGGGTCCGGATCGGCTTTCCGGAAGCGCTCCATCACCAGGTCGACGTCCATCGCGGGCGGTCTTTTCGCCGGCCGTTTGGGCGACTCAGTCGCTGACTTCGATTTTGACATCGCCCTTCACCTTGCACTGGCAGGCGAGGCGCTCGTTGGGCTCGGCGGCCATCGTTTCGAGGAAGTCCCGCTCGTCGTCCTGCATGGGGCTGAGCTTGTCGGCGCCTTCGAGGACCCGGATCATACAGGCGCCGCACGCCCCGTCGCGGCAGCCGAAGAGGATCGACGTGTCGTATTGCTCGCACATGTCGATCATCGCGTAGCCGTCGGGCACGTCGATGATCTTGTTGTCGGTGACGATGTTGACCTTGGGCATACAGGATCTTCTCTCTTGGGGCAGAGCCGCGCCATTCTTAAAGTGCAGATTGGGTATCGCACTGGGCTGTGATCTGTCAAGCTCTGGAAAGAGATGCCCTTTTTAAGGTAATCTCGGGAAAAGCCAAAGCCCGGGCGCGGGCCAGCAGGGGAGCAAAATGGCAGTCAAGAAGGGCAAGAGAAGCGCGGCACGGCCGCGAAAGGACTTGTTCGGCTTTCCTCTTACTGGACTCCTGCTCGGCGGCCCCGAGCCGGCGGCGCCCCGAGCGAAGCGCGGCGCGGCGGCGGCCCCGCGCGGCCGCCTCCTCGTCGTCGGGCAGAACGCAAAGCTCGACCAAACGCTCGCCGGCCTCGGCCTCGACTGGGCCGACTGGCAGCGGGAGCGCCTCCATAAGAAACGCGGCGAGGCCAACCTCGTTCAAGGTCGCGAGGGCCCGATCTGGATCGTGGCGCCCGTCGCCCGGACCGGGGTCGGCACCAGCCACGACGGCCTTTTCGACGTCGCGCCCTACAGCGCCGTGCGCGACCTCGTGGCGCCGGTCGCGACCCTGGTCGGCGACCACGGCCTGACCGAGCTCTCGGTCGAGCTCCTGGGCGCCAGCGAAGACGAGCAGCTCGGCGCCCTGGTCGGGCTGGAGCTCGGCGCCTATCGGTTCCGGCAGGTTCGCCAGCCGGAAACCGCCCCGCCGCGCCCCGCGGTGACGGTGACCGGCGCCGACGCCGGCGTGGTCGAGCGGGCGCTCGACCTGGCCATCGCGACCAACATGGCCCGCCACCTGGTGAACCTGCCGCCGGCCGACCTGGATCCGGCCACCTACGCCGCCGCCGCCACCGAGCTCTTCCGCGGCTCGCCGACGATGGCGGTCGAGGTCTGGGACGAAGCGCGCCTCGCGAAAGAGAAGCTGGGGCTTCTGCTCGCCGTCGGCCAGGGCGCCGCCGTCGGGCCGTGCCTCGTGCACCTCCGCTACCGGCCGAAGGGCAAGACCCGCCTCAAGCAGCCCCTGGCCTTCGTTGGCAAAGGCATCACCTTCGACACCGGCGGCCTCGACCTCAAGGACGCCGCGTCGATGCGGCTCATGAAAAAAGATATGGGGGGGTCGGCCTCGGTCCTCGGGCTCGCCTATTGGATCGAGGCGACGGACTTGGACGTCGCCTGCGACTTTTATCTGGCGCTGGCCGAGAACGCCGTCGACCAGAACGCGTTTCATCCAAGCGACATCATCACCGCCCGCAACGGCCAGACAGTCGAGATCGACAACACCGACGCCGAAGGCCGCCTCGTCCTGGCCGACGCCATCGACGTCGCCATCACCCAAAAGGGCAAGGACGCGCCGGCCGCCCTCTTCGACCTGGCCACGCTCACCGGCGCGATGCGCATCGCGCTCGGGACGCGCCTCGCCGGGATGTTCGCGAGCGACGACGGTCTGGCCGACCTGGTCCTCCAGGCGGGCCAGGCGCGCGGCGACCCGCTCTGGCGCATGCCCCTCTATCAGGACTACATGGCCCAGCTCAAATCCGTGGTCGCCGACGTCGCGAACTCCGGCCCGGGCCGCTTCGGGGGCGCGATCACCGCGGCCCTCTTCCTGGCGCGCTTCACCGGCCCGATTCCCTGGGTTCACATCGATATGTACGGGTGGACCGAGGGCGGCCTCGGCGGCATGCTCGAGCCTGGCGGCAACGGCCAATGCGTGCAGGCCCTCGCGCAGCTCCTGGAGTCGATCGAAGAGTGATTTGACGAGTTTCCCGGTCAGCTGTTTAGGAATTTGACACCCGGAACGCCCCTGGCGCGCCGGGTGTTTTTGCATTTCCCCAGTCCTTTCCCCGGCGTGCTCCCGGGTGATGGCCTGAAAACCCTGTGGCTCAAGGCTTGCACGATGCGGTCGCCGGAGCTTGGCCGCGAACGCTCCGCTCCCTCCACTGACGTTGAAGCTGAAGTTGATCTCTCTGTTGCCTGTTGGGAAAGGATCCTAAGACCATGCTGCGTTCCCCCCTGTCCGCCACCCTGCTCTCCGCGCCCCTCCTCGCGCTCGTCGCGCTCGCCAACGCCGGCGCCTATGCCGCCGATGCATTGCCCGTCGGCAACCTCGACGCGCGCGCCACCGGGGACGTCTCGTCCGCGGCGACCGCCGTGCCGGGTGCGATCTTTTCAGGTGCCACGCTCGGCGCGTCGGAAGGCGTGATCAAGGATGCGCAAGCCGTCGGCCGCGACGATGGCAAGGAGCGCACCGGCGCCCTCCTCCGCGACGCGCACCGCGCCAGCATCTTCCTCGGCGGCGCGATCAGCAATATGGTCGAACTGAGCCTCGGCCTGCACGGCACCTATGAGCACGTGAAATCGGCCGAGCGCCAGGGCCTCTACCCCGAGCTCGCCGCGCCGGGGGCGGACGCCAACGGCGATGCCGACTCGTCGCGCCGCGTGCACCAGACGGCGTTTTCCGGCGCCAGCCTCTTCGCCAAGTTCAAGCTCCTCGATTCCCAGGGCATCAAGATTGCCGTCGCCCCCTTCGTCGAAACCGGCGCCGGCGAGCGCGCGTCGTATTCCTTGACGCGCTCGGTCGGCCCCAAGGTCGGCTTCATGGCGATTTCCACCTACGGCGCCCGCGGCGTCGGCGCGATCGACGTCGACATCGGCTACCGCTACCGCGACCCCGAACAACTCGGCGGCGTGACGCTGCGCAATGAGCTCTTCTATAAGCTCCTCGTCTCGGCCGACCTGTCGCACGAAGCCTCGCTCTTCGTCGGCGGCGAGGGCCGGAAGCTGATGATCGCGCAAAATGGCGCCGTCGACGCCGAGACCGGCAAAGCGCTCTACCGCGCCAGCGAAGCGGCCGAAGCCAAGGCGGGCTTAAAGCTCGCGCTCGGCGACGCCGACGTGAGCCTCTTTTACGGCCAGCGCCTCAAGGACGCCAAGGGCTTCGGCTACGGCGACCGCATGGGGGGACTCGCCGTCGCGATGGAGCTCGGCAACGCCCGCGGCGCCCGCCCGAAGCATTCCGTGGCGAGCGAAGTCGAGGCCGACGAATCGACCAGGGTCGCGAAAGAGACGACGAAAACCGCCGAAACCGCGGCGACCGGCAAGGACTCCAACGACGACTATCCCGAGATGATCGGCGCGGAAATCGACCCACTCGACGCGCTCAAGGGCCAGGATCCGAAGGGCGACGACTTCGCCGACGTCGAGAAGACCCTCGAGGAAAATCGCAAGAACGCCGGCCAGCTGTCGGAAGACGCCAAGATCGAGAAAGAGCTCGCCGAAGTCCGCGCCGCCAAGGCGAAGGCCGAAGCCGAGCTGGCGAAGATCGAGGCCAAGGACAAGGCGAAGAGCAACAAGATCGCCCGCGCCCGGGCCAGGGACGAAGAGAAGATGATGCACAACTACATGCAGGAAGCGAAAAAAGAGCTCGACGAAACCTACGAAGGCATCGGCAAGGACGAGATCGAGTGGAACGGTCTCAACGAGTGATCTCGCTGCCTGCGCCTGGTTCGGCCCGGTTGAGAAAACGACAAAAACAGGGAAAAATCCCGGCCTCTTGCCGGGGTTCATTTTTTTCCCGCGACGACGGGTAAACGCGCCGCCCCAAGATGCCGATAAGATGGCCATATGACGCACAAGCCGAACATCCGCCGCTGGGACTTCAAAGCGCGCCCCGACGGGCGTAAGAGCAAAGACCAACCGGGCGACTGGACCCGCTTCGCCGCGGCCTTCGGCCAGGCCCTCGCGCACGCGGCGCCGCGCCCCGTGACCATGCGGTTCGAGGGCGTCGAGGACGAAACCTTCGGCGCGCTCGGTAGCGTGCTCACGGGCCCGCGCGGGGTCACCGTCTTCCGCTCGCAGGCGCTGCATTGTCCGGGCCTGCTGGTGTTCAGCCAGCGCGCCGCGGACCTGCTGACCAACGTGCTGCACGGCGGCGTCGCCGGCAACGCGCGCGGCGGCGACGCGGCGCTCTCCGGCGTCGGCGCGTCGCTCCTGAAGCGCGTCTCGCTGCTCGCGCTCGAGGCGATGGAGCAGGGGCTCTTTCCCGGCGCCGCGGCGCTCGAGCTGAAGCTTACGCGGCAGGAGGCCTCGCTCGACGCGGCGCTCGTGCTGCGGGACGACGAGCAGACCGTGCGCGCGCGCTTCCGCCTGGAGGACGGCGCGGCGAACGGCACCATCGACCTCGTTCTGCCGGCCCTGGCGCTCGCCGTCCTGGTCGACGCGCACCGGCCGGAAGCGCAAGCGAATCCTGCACTTACGCCCGCCCATCTGGAAGCCGCCGTCGCCGAGATCGTCGCCGAGCTCGGCTCGGTCGAGATGACCCTGGCCGAGCTCATGGCGCTCGCGCCCGGGGACGAGGTGCTGCTCGCGCAAAGCGAACTCGACGAGCTCACGGTCTTCGTCGAAGGGCGTCCCAAGCTCACCGGCCACCGCGAGGTGCGCCACGGCCGGCGCGCCGTCAGGATCGTCTAAGGGCGATCCGGACCGCCGCCGTCACGCGCTCGCCCGGCGGAAGCCAGGCGACGCCCGTGGCCGCGCCCGCCGCGGGTCCCGCTGAGACCGCGTCGGGAAGCGCCATCCAGGGCTCGACGCATTGAAAGCCCTCGTCC
>JAYVWD010000915.1:0-1816 GCA_043786345.1 Pseudomonadota bacterium | reverse complement strand
TCGCCGGTCTGCAGCGGGAAGTACTTCTTGTCGGTGAGGGACGAGTTGTAGACCTGGCCGTCCGGGGCGTTCGCGACCTGAAGCTGGACGCCAGTGTATTGGTATTGATCCTGCTCGGAGTCGCCCCCCTGGGCGTCGACGTAGACGGTACCGTTGGTGTCGAGCGTCGCCGCCATGCTCCAGGTCGCGGCGGTCCCGCCGGCCTCGAGGAGCTGGGCGTTGTTCACCGACGGCTGCTTGCAGGCCCACGCGGCGAGGAGCGCCGCGGCGGGGATCCACTTATTTCGTGCAGGGGAGCGCATGGCGATTCCTCTCGAGCGTTTTGAATCAGTCGCAGGTCGGTTGAAACGTGCTCTCGGTGACGCCGACGCTGCCGGTCAGGCGGCAGCGCCGGGCGTTGAACAGGAACTGCACGGTGACCGGCACCGTGACGTTCCGGGCCTCGAAGTCGCCCTGGGACTGCGTCGTTCCGGGGAAGTTGACCTTGTCCTTGCCATACTCGAAGCGGAAGTCGCTCACCTTGTCCTTGTGGGAAAGGGCTGCGTAGACGAAGAGCTTGCCGCCGGTCAGGCCGATCTTCATCTTGACGTGCGGCGCGCCGTCGGCCGCGGTGCCGGGGGCGTTGATAAAGGTCGCGGCCTGGCCGGTGATCGTCGGCGAGGTCTGGGGCGGGGCACCGGTCGTCGTGCCGACGCCGCTCGTATTCGTCCCCGTCGTCGTCGGCGAGTTGGACGGGGGAATGCCGGTTGTCGTGCCGTTGCCCGCAGTCGTGCCGTTGCCCGCGGTCGTGCCGTTGTTCGAGGATTTGCCGGTCGTGCCGCCGTTGCCCGACGAGGTCGAGTTGTTGTTCGGGGGCTTGTTGCCGCCACCGCTGCCGCCGCCGCCGGTCGGGGTCTTGCCGCTACCGGTCGATGAGCCGCCGCCCATGCCGCCGCTGCCGGTCGTGGTCGAAACCTTGGAGCCGCCCGTCGTGCTCGTCGACACCTTGCTGCCGCCGCTGCCGGTGAGACTGGTCTCGCTCGCCGGCGGGGTGCCGCCCGTCGTCGAGGTGCTGGACGCGGTGGTGGTCGTCGTCTGCCAGAACGCATCCCCCGTGGGGCTGCCCGTCGTCGTCGTGGGACCGCCCGGGCCTTCTGATGGCGAGCCGGTCGGGCTCCCGCCGGTCGGACTGCTGCCAGTCGGACTGCTGCCGGTCGGACCGTAGGTCGCGCCCGCTGGCGAGCCACCGGTCGGCCCGAACGTGGCGGCGCCAGTCGGCGCCCCGTGGGCGTTGGGGACGCACTTCCCGGCCTGCATGATCTGCGTCACGGGGCAGGCCGGCTGCGTCTGAATCGCTTTCTTCTTGGAGCCCGCGCACGCGGCGAGGGCTACTGCGGACGCGAACGCCCAAGTCATCCGCCAAAGCGGGCCAGCCATGGGAGCTCTCCTAAGAACTAAGTATTTCGGGATTGCATTCTTCATTTCGGTAAAACCCCAAAAACCTTTAAAGCGGCCCTGATATCATTCAGTAATCCGCGGCATTGCCGTTCACGCGCAGATCGTCCGCGGTGGCGAACCGGAGGTCGGGCCCCGCCGATATGATGGTGTAATGAACGCCGTCGCTCTGGGAATAGCGGAGGATGGTGCCCCAGGGATCCCGGTACTGGGAATCCTTGTTGCCGCCGCCGCGCGTGCGCTTGGCGCAGAAGACCTGGAACGCCTCCTGCGTCGCCGGCAGGTCGGAGCCCGAGCTCACCTCGAGCGCCAGCGCATCGGTGAGGACGTTGAGTCGCTGCTTGACGACGACCTTGCCCTTGACGTCGGTGACGCCCGCGAC
>JAYVWD010000914.1:0-3407 GCA_043786345.1 Pseudomonadota bacterium | reverse complement strand
AGGTAGTGCTCGCGCTGCATCCGGCCGATCTCTTCTTTGGCCTGGGACTGGATGCGGACCTGCATCTGGTAGACTTCGATCTCGCGCGAGAGGTACCGGTGAACGGCCTTGAGGCGCTCGCTCGGGTTGTAGATCGCGAGGATCGATTGCGCTTCGTGGACCTTGAGGCCCAGGTTCGCGGCGACCAGGTCCGACAGGCGGCCCGGGTCGGTCACGTCCTCCAACACCATGAGGATGTCGGGCGAGAGGACCTTGCCGAGGGAGACGACCTTCTCGAGATTCTCGCGCGTCGCGCGGATCATCGCCTCGGTCTCGGGCGAGTTCTTGACGATCGTGGCTTCCTCGATCGGCTTGATCTTGACCGAAGGGAAGGTCTCGGAGCTCACGAGCTCGAGGACCTGGGCCTTGGAGAGGCCCTGCACCAGGACTTTCATCCGGCCGTCAGGCAGCTTGCGCGTGCGCATGATCGAACAGATGGTGCCGGTGTCGTAGACGTCGAACGGCGGCTCGAGGCTGCTCTCGAGGCCTTCGCCCTTCTCGGTGGCCACCTTGAAGGCGGAGAGGAAGATCTTCCGCTGGTGGGCGAGCGCGTGCTCGACGGCGTTGATGCAAAGATCCTCGTTGATGAACACCGGCACGATCATGTGCGGAAAGACCACGATGTCCTTCAGCGGAAGGAGCGGCATTTCAGGGGTGGTCGAATCCAACAAGGTCGTGCTGCTTTGCCCGGTCATCCAGAACTCTCCTAGGCTCGAGTCGACGTCTATCTCGCATACGGGAAACTTATCGGGGGGAGGGGCGTATCGCTTGAATCGGGTCGCGGGGTTAGCCGCGTATACGAGGGCGACGGGAGGGTCAAACTCAGCGCTTTATGCGAACGATGACCAGAAGATCTCCGCGGCTGTCGCGGCATGCGTCACCTAACCCGGAACACTTGAGCTGGAAGCCGTCTGCGGCTTTTGGAGGGATCTTGATGTGGACTTCGGCGGGCTCTTTGCGGGGCTTTTCTTCACCGGCGGCGGTGACGGAGCGGGAGAACTTCACGACCTTGTCCGCGCCCTCGCTGGCCTCGGCCGCGGTCACGAAGACCGGCACCGAGAGGTTCAGGGCGGACATGCAAGTGTCCCAGGTCTGAAAGGAAATCTCTTCGAGTTGAACGGATTGGCAAAAGCGGGAAAGGGCGGTGGAGTCGGC
The DNA here is from genome assembly GCA_043786345.1 of Pseudomonadota bacterium. Lineage (GTDB taxonomy): Bacteria > Bdellovibrionota_B > Oligoflexia > Oligoflexales > CAIYRB01 > JANOTL01. Next base: position 2,213 of record JAYVWD010000914.1, on the reverse strand, counting down.
TAGAGAGGAAGCATCGGAGGCAGGCGCCTCCTTCTTGGTCTTTTTGCGACGGCGTCGCGGGGACGTTTTGCTGGTCATTGCACACGATCGACGATGCTGCGATTTCTGTTTAGCCTGGCGCGCCCCCGGGCGTCAGAACACTGACGATCGCCGGGCGGAGGAGCCGGCCGTTCAGCATGTAACCGCGCGCGAATTCGTTGCCTACGGTCTCTTTGTCCACTTGGTCGGAATCGATGCGTTGGATGGCTTGATGGAGGTTGGGGTCGAAGGTGGCGCCTTGGGCGGAGATGGCTTCGAGGCCGTGCTTGCGGAAGACGTCGAGGAGGAGCTTTTTCACCATCGCCATGCCTTCGAGGTAGGACGCGGTGCTGGCGGCGGCGGCGTGGCCGTTGCCGCCCTCGGGGAGGGCTTGCTCGAGGCTGTCGAGCGCGGGGAGGAAGTCCTTGAACACGGTCTCGAGGCTGTACTTGATCAGGTCGGCTTTCTCACGCTCGGCACGGCGGCGGACGTTCTCCATCTCCGCCATCGCGCGCAGATACTTATCCTTGAACTCTGCCGCTTCTTTGGTCAGGCGCTCAATCTCGAAGTTGAGGTCGTCGGGTGGTGGGGCAGGGGTTTGCAAATCGTCTGGACCCTGCGAATTCTCGTCGTTCCCCATGTCTCTGTCCTTGGGCTTAAAAGGTACTCAGCCAAAGACTAAATAGTGGAACGGGAGCGTGTCCGCAAGACGAGCGAGGCGAGTGTCGATCTCTTAATTCAATGGTATGCGTTTCGTCACGGAAGGAAAAGTGGGCAGAATATTTACGCGCCGAAGGTGCAAGAAATACGTCTGATTTTCTTTCTTTCATCGGTTGACACCACTGGGTACCCCTGCTAGTTAATCCATCTCAAATTCTGTACCGGCGGAATTTCTTGGAGTGACCCCGTGGACAATCTCGTATCTTCCTCGCAGAACCCCTCCACCACCAAAGACGTCGCCGTCAATCCCGCGGACCACACTACCGCCGCCGTTCCGGCCACTGCCGTGCACGGCGCGCACAAGGCCGCCGACGGCATCGCGCAGATCGACGCGGACCTCGCGCAGCGCCTCGACAAGTTCGCGCTCGAGGCGATCGTCGAGCTGAAGATCTCGCGCTTCCTCGACCAGATCGGCAGCTACTATCCCGAAGACCTGCATTCGCTGATCATGAAAAAGGTCGAGAAGCCCCTTCTCGGTCAGATCCTGCGCCGCACCGGCGGCAATCAGGTGCATGCGAGCAAGATCCTCGGGATCAACCGGAACACGCTCCGCAAGAAGATGAAGCTCTACGGCTTCTCGAGCTGAGCCCGCGACCGTGATACGAATACTCGGACTCGCCGGCATTTTGTATCTACTTCTCCTCGTCGCCGTCTACCTTTTCCAAAGATCGCTGCTCTATTTTCCGACGCACCGCGACGTGCCGCCGCATGGCGCCGCGTCGTTCGAGCCATGGGCCGAAAAGGACGGAGAATTCCTCGGTTACGTGCGGGACGCCCCGGTCGCCCGGCGCGTCGTCGTCGTCTTTCACGGCAACGGCGGCGAGGCCCTCGACCGGACCTGGTTCGGGACGTTCGTGCCGGCGACTGAAACGGTCCTCGTGCTTGCCGAGTACCCCGGCTATGGGGCGAAGGTCGGCAAGCCGTCCGAGGCCGCCCTCGTGGCTGCAGGCCGCAGGGTGGTCGCGCTCGCGGCCGCCCGCTGGAAGGCGCCCGTCACCGTCGTCGGCGAGAGCCTCGGCACGGGGGTCGCCTGCGCCGTTGCCGACGAGCGCGGCGTCGACCGCCTCGCGCTGATCTCGCCGTTCCACGCCGTGGCCGACCTCGGCGCCGATCGATACCCCTTCCTGCCGGTTCGACTCCTGATGAAGGATCCGTTTCGGTCGTACCAGTATCTGCGATTGGTAAGCGTTCCGCTCCAGATCATTCACGGAACGGCGGACGACGCCGTGCCGTTTACCTCCGGTGAACAGCTTTTCGCAAGCTACGGCGGAAAGTCCAAAGTGTTCACCGCCGTCCCCGGCGCCGCGCACAACGACATGGCGGCGCACCTGCTCCAGGACCCGGTCGCCGACGGCTTTCGCCGGTTCGTGCGCGGGGACTGAAAGTCTGTCGAGAAATGGTCGGATGCTAGGCGCCGACCGGAGCGGAAACCGGAGTTTACGTCGCGTAAATGAGGATTTCCGCGATGGTCGGCA
>JAYVWD010000913.1:0-1807 GCA_043786345.1 Pseudomonadota bacterium | reverse complement strand
GGAGTACGGCGACCGCCTGACGCTCGCGCGCGTCCGGCTCCACACCGGCCGCACGCACCAGATCCGCGTGCACGCCGCCGCGCTGCGCCTGCACGTCGTCGGGGACCGGCTCTACCACCGGCCGGTCCTGCTGCCCCATCGCTTCGGCGTTCCGGCCCGGGAGGCCATCCAAAACGCCGGTCGGCAGCTCCTGCACGCCGCAGTCCTGGGATTCAACCATCCCGAGACCGGCGCCCCGATGCGCTTCGAGGCGCCATATCCAGCTGATTTTCAAGCCATTCTCGACCTGTTGGCGCCCATAGCCAAGGCCCGCCCTTAAGGGCTCGTTGGCCCTTGTTCTACGGCCCTCGTTAAGGGAAAATGAAGGTTGAACCTCATCGGCAATCTGGCTCCGGGGGCTTAAACTCTGCTCACGACCCGACATTTCGCGCTCTGCTTCGTGGCGCTGCTCGCCGCGCCAGCCGCTATCGCCGTCGATCAGGTACCGATCCTGACCGCGTCGCTCGCCGCGTCGCTGGTCGCGCCCCTGGCCGCGCTGTCCGGCGCCGTCGAGAACACCGCGCTGCGCTCGGACATGATGCTGCTCGTCGTGGACAAGGCGAAGCTCACGGCGAACCTCGAGACCTGGCCCGCGGACCCGACGCAGGCGAAGACGCTGCGCGCGTTCAAGATCGCGATCGGCAAGGCCGAGGGCGACAAGGAGCACGAGGGCGACAACCGGACGCCCGAGGGCGTGTACTTCGCCCAGTCCCACCGGACCGGCGCCGGCCTCCCCAACAAGTACGGCCCGCTCGCGATCCCGATCGACTTCCCGAACCCGATGGACCAGATCCTCGGCAAGACCGGCCACGGCATCTGGCTGCACGGCGTCGAGTACGACGCCCGCATCGAGGAGGCCAAGGTCACCGAAGGCTGCGTCGCGTTTTACAACGCCGACATCGAGAAGCTCTCGACCTGGATGCGCTCGCACCAGGGCATCGTCGTCATCGCCAGCGACATGACCAAGGTCAACCAGGCCGCCGACGTCGAGCGCGTCCGAAGCCGCACGGTGAACTGGATGAACGCCTGGGCCGACCGCCGCGTCGACGACTACCTCGGGCACTATGCGCCGGACTTCCGCTTCGCGCGCATGGACCTCAAGGCCTACAAGCGCTACAAGGCGAACGTCTTCGACTCGTACAAGGTGATGAGCGTCACCTACGACAACCTCCGCGTCGTGACGCACCCGAAGTACGCCGTGTCCTTTTTCAACCAGGACTTCCAGGGCGACAAGCGCTTCTCGTCGATCGGCCGGAAAGTGCTCTACTGGGAGAAAGCGGCCGACGGGGAATGGTACGTGAAGCGCGAGGTCTTCGAGAACCGCCGCTTCGAGTCGGTCACCTTCAGCGAGGCTGAACTGGCGTTGCTTTCCGAAACGGGTTCCGCTATTTCTTCAGAGAAAGACTCCAAGTCGCCGAATCTCTGAAGGAGACCACGTAGATGCGTCTGCTCGCGATGCTGCCGCTGCTCGCCAGTTCCCTGTTTCAATACAAGGGCAAGACCTACACCGCCGCCGACCTGACGCCGGCGCAGCAGCAGGCCTACTTCGACCTGGAGCAGGAGACCTTCGGGCGCCTCGAGGCCTTCGCCGACCAGGCGATCCTCGACACCTACTTCGACGACCTGGCGAAGTCCGCCGGCAAGCCGCGCAAGGACCTGGAGGACGAAGCCTTCAAGACCTCGGAGCCGTCCGACAAGGAAATCAACGACTGGTTCGAGTCGAACAAGGGCCGCCTGCCGCCGGGCTACAAGCTCGAGCAGATCAAGA
>JAYVWD010000912.1:0-4591 GCA_043786345.1 Pseudomonadota bacterium | reverse complement strand
TTTGCCTTTCCGGCCGATCCGCCGCCTTACATGATCCAGCATTTAACGGCGGGGACCCAATCTCGTCGGCAATGGGGCCCGCTACGATGTGTTACGGGTCCGCACCATCAGGCCGGGGGCGCCACGCCCTGCTCGGAAGCCTTGTAGAAGACGTTCCGGCCGTCTTTCACGGCCGTGATCTCGCGCACGTCCGCCAAGCGCTTCAGGATGCGCTTGGTCGTCGCCGTCGAGATCTTGAGGCGCTGGCTCAGCTGGACGCTCGACATCGGCGCGTCGTGGAGGAGGCGCAGGATCTCCTGCTCGGTATCGAGCCCTTCGCTGCGCGGCGGCCGGATGACGATCGCCTCCTGGAACAGCTGGATCTGATCGGCGTGCACGATGATCGGCGCGATCGTATGCGGAAAGAAGTCGCGCAAGCGCATGATGGTGTTGCGGATCTTCTGCTGCCAACCCTGCGACTGGAGGCTCTGCTTCCACACGTGCGTCTGGATTTCGGCCGTCGAGGCCGAGAAGTTGCTCTTGAGCATCAGATAATGCAGCAGTTCGGCGAGCGACGGGTGCCGCTCGAGGCTCACGACGTAATGATCGCTGACCTTGAAGTGCCGCTCGTCGATCGCCTCGAGGGTCGGCGCGAAAAAGGTGCGCGTCGCGCGCGCCATCATGTGCGTCTGCCAATCGGCCGTGAGCCGGGAGCTCCGGCCCTCGATCGTCGCGAGCCAGCCGCTCAGGACGAATTTGTCGGGGAAGCTAAGGCGCGGCCCCTTCTGGGCCAGGCGCAGCACGCGCTCGCATTCCGCGAAGGCGCCGGCCTGATAGGCGCAGCCCGCGTGCACGAACAGGACCTGGGTCTTGAGCGGCGTCTCGCCGAGGCGCGCGACGACGATCTCGAGCTCGCGCACCATGTTGCTCAGCTCGCCCGCCCGCCGTTGCCGCAGCATCGACTGGATCAGCCCGAGCAAGCCGACCGCTTCATGGTAGCGATCGCCCGTCTGGCGCCCTTTCACGAGCGCTTCCTGGAAGGCCTTCTCCGCCGAGGCGTAGTCGTCGAGGTTGAGGAGGACATGGCCTTTGGCCTGCATCAGGTCCAGCCAGTTGTAGCAGTTCTTCCGCAAGGAATCGTCGATTTCGAGCCGGGGCAGCATCTGCTTGCCGTTCAAGACGGCCGACTGTAGGTAGTGCCGCGCCAGCGTCGCGAGCTCTTCGAGCGTGTGCACGCCGTGCGACTCGAACGAGGACGAGGCCGCGGCGAGCGTCGCCTGGCTTTCCTCGATCAGGCCGTCTTCCCACTGCAATTCCGCGTGGAGGTTGACGTACCGCGACTTGAAGCGGGGCGACTCGTCGAGCGCCGCGAGGTCGAGCGTCTGCCGGCCGAACTTCCGGGCGAGGTGGTAGCGCCCCATCGCGAGGTAGGTGAACGAGAGCATCGAGAGGATGTGCAGGCGGCGGTAGCTCTTGTCGGAGATCGGCAGGTATTCCAGGGCGCACCGCAGGTGCTCGCGCGCTGCGGCGAAGTCGCCGTGGTGGTAGGCATCCATGCCGTAGGCGGCCTCGCACTGCGAGAGCGGGCCCGGCAGGTCCGAGGCCTCGGCCAGACGCCGGCACTCCTCGATCATGGCGAAGGCTTCGTCGGTGCGTTTGGTCCCGCCGTTCAAGTGGCAGACGGCGGTGTTGAAGATTGACTTCGTCGCGGCTTCCCAGTCCTTGAGCTCGCGGTAGAGCTTGGAGGAGTCGTAAAACAGCTCCGCGGCCGGCAAATACCGGCCGAGTAGGAACTGCATCCGGCCCATCGAGGTCAGGAAATCAGCGCGCTCGCGGCTGCCGAGGTCGGGGCTCTGGACCGAGGAGCGGATCTGCCCGAGGAGGCGGATGGTCTTCTGGCGCTTGCCTTCCTCGGCATAGCTGCTCGCGATCAGCATCTCGAGCTGCAGCTTCTCCGCCGGCCCGAGGCCGGTCAGGCGTAGGGCGCGGCCCGCGACCTCGCGCGTCATCGTCGGCATGCCGCTCTCGAGGTAGAGCTGCGCCGCCGGGATGCTCACCGATGCGGCAGGAACTTTCTTGGCGAACTCCGCGATCTCGCGGCCGAGCTCGAGGTTCCAGCTCGCGAGGCAACCCTGAATGAGGCGGCCCCAGATGCGCGGCTCATATTGGAGGCACTGCGGGTCGGAGCGCAGCGTCTTGAAGAGCTCCTGGATAGGCTTCGAGTTGCCGGTTCCGGACAAGGCTTCGCCGTGTGCCTCGAACAGCGCTTCCCACGCTTGCTTCGAATGGCACTCACGCGCCTGTTTGGTCACGATGTCCCAGTTGGTCACGCGACTGATCCCCGAAAGTTGCTTAAATCCATAGCAAAACCTGTGGGGAAAAACAAAATCTTCCCCGTCGCTTTCCCCGTGAGCCGCTTCATTTCGTGAGACTGCGAGCCGCTATCCTCAACTAACCGAAACTACTAAATAAAAAAAGTGGCCTCACCAGTAGACGAAAATTGCCAGAGCCCTTGGGGCGACAAACACCTGAAATTTATAAAGAAAAGAATCTTTATACAAGTTACTCGAAGCCGAGGGGGCCTCTGCTAACGTACCCTCATGATACATCTCTGATTCGTTGTTTTTCCGTGTGCTCCTACTTACTTTGGTTATGAGGCCTTGACGCTCATGACTTCCAAAAAAAGTCCAAGAGGAGCTCGCTCCCTATTGCTCGCAGCGGCGTTGTTCGCCTCGAGCCACGCGGTCGCGGGCGACTCTATCGAACCAGCCGACATCGAGCTCCTGAGCTCGGTCATGTGGCAACCGCTCGCGACGGGGGATTCCTTCGTCTATCCGCCGGGTATCCCTGCGGTCCTGCGCCAGACCGAGCCCAACCGCTCGTTCAAGATCGAGCAGTACTTCAGCGAAGCCGTGGCCGGCGCCGCGTTGATTCCGCACGTGTCGGGCACCTGGCCGCGCAAGGACGACGACGACCTGGGCTTCGACGCCGTCGCCAACCGCTGGCGCAACCAGTTCGTCGCCATCTCAAGGCCTGAATGCGACACGGAAAAAGACGAGTTCGGCTTCCGCTGCGTTTTCGACCTCAACGTCGGCAGCGACACGCCGGCCGGCACGATCGGGGTCTCGATCGGCGCGCGTATCGGCGGGATGGAGTTCACGCACCCCAACTCCATTTTCTGGGTGATCATTCCTGAAGAGGGCGGTCATACCCACACGAAGCAGCGCCGTAGCGCCATCTCGACGGCCCTCGAGGCCGGCACCTCGATGCTGTCCACGTTGGCGAACGAGATGGACCTCACGGAAGTCCGCAAGCACGTCGTGCGCATCACGCTCGGCGGCAACTTCTCGCTCGGCTCCGGCTTCCTGACCCGCGACATCGCCCCGATCCTCAAGCTGTTCAAGCCCGAGGCGATCGACTCGACGGGCATCTCGACCGAATCGCGACTCTATGTGGTCACGGCGGCTCACCTCTTCCCCATGGCGTACTCATACGGTCCGATGGGCGACGGCGAGTGGCGTCCAGGCGATGCGGAGTCGCAGCCGTTCCCGTTCCGTTCGGGCTTTTGCTACGATCTCTACGTCAACGGCCAGCGCATCGAGCAGGCCGCGGTGCTCCTCTCGCGCAACGTCGAGAGCGACGTCGCCCTCCTCCAGATCCGCCGTCCGGCGCTTCCGGCCGTGGCCCTGGCGCTCGGCCTGGCTAATGCCGACGACGTCAAAGGCCTCACCTTCGGCGACCGCGTCCTCGACCCGGAAGGCTCGGACACTCCCAAGGTCGTCCTGGGTTATCCCGCGGTCCTGCAGGGCGAGCTCGTGCAGCGCGTCGGCAAGCTCGCCCGCAACGAGTATCCGACCGACGACACCTCGAACTTCGGCCCCCTCGGCAAATTCAAGCTCGAGGCGATGGACCCGTTTTCCACCGACCTGGCCGAGCCCGGCATGTCCGGCGGTCCGGTCGTCGACGACGCCGGCCACGTGATCGGCCTCACGGTCGAACGCCCGAACGACAGCAACAGCCTCATCGCCCTCGACATGACGACCCTCGACAGGATCGACCAGGGCTTCGCGCTCGACGAGAAGCGCTGCATGCTTCGCTTCAACCCCTTCGACCGCATTCTGACCCTGATCAAGAACGACCCTTCCTGTGATTACGGCCGCTTCGGCAGCCCCCGCGAGTTCTCGCTCCTTCGGGGTGAGTGGACGATCCAGGAAGTCCTCGGCTTTGCGGAGGAGGACGGCGACCTGAGCCGGCGGATGCTCACGGGCGGCCGGCAGGTTCCGACGAACGGCCACTCGATCATCAATGGCCACGCCATCATCAACGGTCACACGATCATCAACGGCCACACGATCATCCGCAGCAGCGTGCTGATCGTGAACCGCGACAACCTCGATGCGATCAACGACCGCGAGCTGTGGCCCGGATTCAAGCTGAATCCCGACTCATTCCGCAACTTCCTGCCGAAGGGCGTGCGGATCCTGCGGCATGAGGGCGTCGGCGACACCTCCTATGCGCCGCCGCTGGGCCAGCTCATCGTCGCGACCCGCAACAAATCGAGCGACCCGCGTTTCGTGCCGGTCTATTCGATCCGCGAGTTCGCGATCTGGCT
>JAYVWD010000911.1:0-5412 GCA_043786345.1 Pseudomonadota bacterium | reverse complement strand
TTCTCAGGGCCTTTTTTGTCGTCGGTCAAGGACGTCATCCCACGAGTACCGCTTCGGCGCCGTCTCCGGCGAGCCGCGGCCGGGTTTTGAGGGTGAGCGCGAGGGCGCCCAGAACGAGCAGGGCCGCGACGCCGCCGCCCAAGAGCCAATAGCGCGCGCGGCCTTCCGGAATCCCGGTGATCGTGATCGTCTTCTCGGTGCCGGCCACGAGCGGCCCGTCCGCCGTGTAGGCGTCGTACTCCGGATCCGGTGTCGCGCCGGCGTCGCCGGGCTTGAGCCAGGTGGACTCCAGGCCGACCTTGCTGGCGCGTGACTTGAGCACCGTCATCTCGCCGATGGTCGACGCCGGTTTGAGCGTGAGCTGGACGTGGCCGAGCGTCACCGGGACCTTGAAGCCGATCGTGATGACGTGGGTCCCCGGCGGGAACTCCTTTTCGATCACGAGGCCGCCGCCGCCTTCCGCGAGCTTGACGCTCTCGGCCTCGACGCCCTCCTGCGGCGCCCAGTCGTTCGCCTCTTTCGGCAGGACGATCTGGGCCTTGAGCGGCGCCGGGGCCTGGCCGTCGTTGACGACCGCGAAGACGTAGCTGCCCAAGACCGTATCGAGGCCCTCACGCAGAATCATCAGATGACGCGGGCTGACGTGCACCTCGGCCACCGCCGAAGACGCGCCCAATAGCGTCGCGAAACACAGAACGAGCCGAAACAGCCGCTTCATCCGATCCCTTCCTCAGCCTGGAGCCTCAAACCGTCTTCGCCGCGCCCGCCGCCTTCACGTGGGCCAGATAGTCGAGGCGCCGCACGGTATCGATGTAACGGTGCCCCAGGAATTCCTTCCGCTTCCCCCACCCGAGCTTCGACAGGTCGCCGCGCTTGTGGGCGGCCTCGTCCTCGAGGAAACGCTTGAGGACGGCGGCTTTGATCGCCTCGAGCCGCTGCGGCGAGTTGATCGACGCGCCGGCGGCGAGCAGCCCGCCGACACCCGTGAAAAACGGCGCCAACACCGCGACGACGAGGACCACCCCGACGGCCACCACTATGTAGATCACGTCGACGTCCCCATTTTGGCGCGCAGCAGCGCCAGCTCGGTGTTCATTTCGGCGAGGATCTCGTCGCCGGCCCGCATGCCGATCGTGCCCACGACCTTCCGCTTGCGCCACACGAAGAACCAGACGAGCGGCGGCCCGAGGAAGAGGAGCCCGAGCGGGAGCGCCCAGGCCAGCGCATTGACGCCCCGGGCCGGGGGCGCGCGCAGGATCCAGGCGCCGTAGCGGTCGGTGAAGAAGTTCAGGATCTCGGACTTGCTCTTGCCCGCCTGCACCTGCTCTTTGACCAGGTCGCGGATCTGGACCGAGAAGGCGGCGTCGGAGTCGAGCACGCTCAAGCCCGTGCACGTCGGGCAGCGCAGCTCGTAGGCCGTGTCGCGGAACGTGTCGAAGAGCGGTCCTTCGCTCGGAAACGGGTTGCGCGCCGCGGAGGCGTCGGGCCCGGGCGCCCCCGGCATGACCGGCGCTAAGGCGGTGGCCGTCGGTTTCGCCTCCGGCGCCAGGGCTTCGGTTTGTGCGTGTCCCGTGCCGGCGAGGGCGAGCAGGAGGCAGAAGGCCAGGTTTCTCACTCGAGGGCCCTCAAGGTGTCGCGGCTCTTGTCGCCGCGGTATTTGTCGAAGATCGCGATCAGACCGCCGAATACCATGACGAAGGCGGCGAGCCAGACGAAGCGCACGGTCGGGTTGAGGTGGAGCTCGAAGGTCGCGGTTTTCCCGCCGTTTTTGTCGAAGTCCGAGAGCGTCACGTAGAGGTCGTGCCACATCCGTGACATGACGCCCGCCTCGTGGTGCAGCTCCGTCTTGGTCGGGTACTTGCTGCGCGCCGGCCGGAGCTCGCCCAGGTCGACGCCGTCCTTGTGGACGTCGAACACGCCCTGATAAAGCGTGACGTTATCGTCCTCCTTGATTTCGAGGCCCTTGAACTTGAGCTCATAGCCATAGATCTCCGTCGATTCCCCGGCGGTGAGCGTCGCGACCTTGGAGATCCCGCGGAAGTTGCCGAGGAAGCCCAGGATCGCGATGAGCAGGCCGATGTGGGCGACGAACCCGCCGAAGAAGGCGAGGTTGCGCTTGAAGAAGAGGGGGAGGTTGAAGCGCAGGTCCTTCATTCGCATCACCACGTCCCAGGCGAGGCAGGTCGCCGACCAGGACAGCAGGTAGAAGCCGACGATCTGGGCGCCGAGCGCGAAGGCGTGGCGCGTCATGCCGATGTCGCCCAGGTAGCAGAGGAGCCCGCTCAGCGGCAACGCGATCAAGGCCGCGCCGCCCATGATCATCTTGCCGTGGGGGATCCGGCCGGTCTGGTAGCGCATGAGGTTGCCCATCGCGATCGCGACGATCAACCCCAAGCCGATCCAGGGGGCGAAGGCGTTGAAATAAGGCGCCTGCACCGTCGTCCGCTCGCCAGTCAGGGCCTCCGAGACGATGGGGTAGAGCGTGCCGACGCAGACGATCGCCGCCAGGGTGAGCAGCAGGAATTGGGTGATGATGAGGGCCGACTCCTTCGAGACCCCCCAGACCTTGCCCGACTCCGCCGGCAGGATGGAGTGCGCCCGGAACCCGTAGAGCACGGTCACCGTGCAGAGCATCGAGGCGAGGAAGAGCAGGTAATTCGGCCCGATCGGCGACTCCGCGAAGGAGTGCACCGAGCTGATGACGCCCGACCTCGTGATGAAGGTCCCGAAGAAGCTGAAGAAGAAGCCGAGGAAGGCGAGCACGAGGGTGAGGCGCTTCAAATGCCCGAGCTTGTCCTGAACGACCAGCGCGTGCAGAAGGGCCGTGCAGAAGATCCAAGGGATGAAGCTCGAGTTCTCGACCGGGTCCCAGGCCCAGTAGCCGGCCCAGCCGAGCTCGACATAAGCCCAGCGGCCGCCGAGGATGATGCCCGCCGTCAGGGCGCACCAGGCGTAGAGCGCCCAGCGGCGCGTCGTCTTGAGCCAGCCCTCGGTGATGTCGCCGTAGCCGAGCGCCGCGACGCTGTAGGCGGCGGGGATCGCGAGCGAGGTGTAGCCGGTGAAGAGCGTCGGCGGGTGGATCGCCATGTAGGGATTCTGCAGGAGCGCATTCATCCCCTGCCCGTTCGCCATCGCCGGGAACATCCGGACGAAGGGGTCGGAGTGGCTGATCAGCAGGTAGAACATCCAGCCGAGCACCGCCTGGAGGCTCGCCGAGACGTACGGCATGATGTGCTCGTTGTCCTTGCTCGCCGTCCACAGCGCGATCGTCGCATAGATCGTCAGCAGCATCGTCCAAAGGAAATGCGAGCCCTCGAGCGCCGACCAGAACGCCGTGAACGTGTAGTAAACCGGCAGGTCGTTGCTCGAGTTGCGGTAGATGTAGCCGACCGTGTAGTCGCGCGAGAAGAGCATGACCCACATCAGCACCGCGGCGCTGATGCACATCACGCAGGTCGCCGTGAGCGCCGCCCGCGACGAGCGGAAGAGCCGCCGGTGTCGGAGCTTGGCGGCGGCGATCGACGACACGCAGCCGTAGACGGTCGAGACGCAGCAGAGGAAAAGTAGATAAAAGCCGATGTCAGCGTACATGCGCCCCAAGCCTCCCGGTCACCATTTAACTACGGGCGGCATGGAGACGAAGATCGCCTCGATATTGCCGCCCGTCATTAGTCCGAACTTTGTGCCCCGATCATACACTAAATTGAACTCCGCATAGCGCGCCCGCCAGTAGAGCTGCCCTTCTTTGTCCTCGGGAGAATAAGGGAGATCTTTGCGCCGCGCGACGATCTTCGGATAGATGCTGACGTAGGCCCCGCTCACGGCGCCAATGAAATCCACCAGGTGGTCGAAATCCCCTTCCAGATAGTCGAAGAAGATCCCGCCGACGCCCCGCTGCGACTTCCGGTGGGGGATGTAGAAGTACTCCTCGCACCACGCCTTATACTTCTCATAGGTTCCTGGGCCCATGACCTCGCACGCGCCGGCGAGCGCCGCATGGAAGTCCCGGGTGTCGTCGTCGTATTTCATGAACGGCGTCAGGTCGGCGCCGCCGCCGACCCAGAATTTGCCCCCGACCTCGAGTAGCCGCACGTTCATGTGCGCGATCGGCACGTGCGGGTTGAAGCCGTGGCAGATGGTCGAGATGCCGCCCGCGAAGTAGGGCTGGTCCTTGTCGGCGCCTTCGAGCGCCGGGTACTTGTCGCCGTGGACGGCCGAGACGTTGGCGCCGGCCTTTTCGATGACCGCGCCGCGCAGGACGCCCATCGTGCCGCCGCCGCTCGGCTGACCGGACGGGTTGGGCTCCTTCGCCCAGGACTTGCGCGTAAGCCGCGCCGCCCCGTCGAGGCGCTCGAAGGCCTGCGCGAGCTCGTCCTGCCGCTGCTTGAAGAGGGCGATCGCCCGATCTTTCTGCGTTTCCGTCAGGGCCATGGTCATCGCCCTTGCAAGCGTCCGAAGGCTTCTGTAATAAGAAGGGCTCCGGGCCTGTCGCCACTCTTTAAGAGCCTGAAATACCGGCAAATTCATGCCCAGCGTATACGTTAAAACCCTCGGGTGCAAGGTGAATGCGTTCGACAGCCACGCGCTGGAGAACCAGTTTCGTGCGCGCGGATTTGAGCTCGTGAGCGAGGCCCGCGGCGCCGACGTGACCGTCGTCAACACCTGCAGCGTGACCGCGAACGCGGACCGCGAGGCGCGCTACCTCGCGCGCCGCTTCCGCCGCGACAGCCCGGAAACCATGATCGTCTTCACCGGCTGTTACGCGCAGACCGACTCGGCGCGCCTCGTGGCGATGGACGAGATCGACTTCGTCGTGCCGAACGAGGCGAAGGACCGCCTGGCGAGCCTGGTGGACGCGTCCCTGAAGCTGCCGGCGCGCCGCCCCGCGGCCAAGCTTCCGGACGGCGTCGGCGCGGTGCGGGAAAACCGCCAGACCCACTTCAAGGCGGCGGTGACGCTCTTCGACCGCGCCGACAGCGACCAGACCCGCGCCTTCGTCAAGATCCAGGACGGCTGCGACAACTTCTGCACCTATTGCCTGATCCCCTATGCCCGCGGCGCCAGCATCAGCGTCCCGGCCGAGCGCGTCCTGGCGGAGGTCCGCCGGTTGGTCGAGGCGGGGACCCACGAGGTCGTCTTCACCGGCATCCACATCGGCGACTACGGCCGCGACCTTTCCGCGCTCGCAGGGATCCCCTACCCGATCGTCGGGCTCCTACGGGAGGTCCTCGCCATCCCGGGGTTCGGGCGGCTGCGCATCTCGTCCCTCGAGCCGAGCGAGCTCTCAGAGCCGCTGATCGAGCTCCTGAAGGAGCATGAGGCGCTCGTCTGCGACCACCTGCACCTGCCGCTGCAGTCGGGCTCGGACCGCATCCTGAAGCTCATGCGCCGCAGCTACTCCACGGCCGAATA
>JAYVWD010000910.1:0-4468 GCA_043786345.1 Pseudomonadota bacterium | reverse complement strand
CGCACCACCTCGTTGCCGAGGATCTCGACGGGGGCGGGCTTCTGATCGGCCGTGAGGACGATGCACGCCGTCACGTTTTCGCCCGGCACCTCGTTGTTCAGGAAGCTCGGCTGCGTGTGCGCGGAGCACCCGACGAGGTAGCTGCCGGCGACGTTCGCCGACGCCTCGGCCGGCGTGACCTCGTCTGCCCCCGCGGCCGCGGGGGCACCGGCGACGCCGCCACCGCCGCAGGCGCGCTGGATTTAGCGCGCTTTTTCCCCGCGTCATCGCCGGAGCCCGCGCAGCACGCGAAAAGCCCGCACCCGAGCGCGCCGGCGAGGAGTCGAATCGGGGGTCGGAGGACCATGGGCCGGGGGTCGAACCTCAGTGGAAAATGGATCGGGTTTTATGGGTAGTTTACCGGAAGAACCGGCGGAATCCCGAGCCGCGGCGCTAGTTTCGTCGAACACCTCCGTCGCGATCGGGGCTTGACGACCGGGCCTGCCGGAAAGCAGCATGAAACCGACGACTTTGCAGGAGATGTTGGCTATGAGCGTGACGACGGCGACTTTGCTGGCGGGATTGGCGGGGAAGGTGTTTCTCGGCGAGGCCTACCCGACAGGGAACGCCTACCTCCAGGCGTTCGTGGCGGACACGGACCGCGACGTCAGCTTCGAGCAGCGGCCGCCGCTGGAATCCTGGCCGTCGGCCCTGACGGCGCACTGCCTGAACGCGAAGGGCTGCGCCGACAAGGAGGTCGGAAACGCCCCGCGCGCGGCGACGCGGGCGGCCTATTTCGTCCCCGAGCTGGCACGCAGGGCGGACAAAAAGCAGAACATCGTCGTCGTGACCTATGATTCGATCCCCGCCCGCGAAGGCCTGGACGCCGGGCACGACCAATCGTGCGGCCTCAAATACAAGAAGGACAAGGCGCGGCGGTACGCGGACGGCACGGACTACTTCGATACGGTCTTCGACTACTGCTTCTTCGACGAGCCGATCGTCCGCTACGAGCTCGCGCGGGCGCCCCGGACGGCCGCCTACCAGGTGCTCGCGGTCGCCGCGGAGCTCACGCTCGAAAACGTCCAGCACGGCGGCGCGAAGGAAAAGCGTCCCGCCTCGAAGGCCGAAGCGGCGCTCGAGGCGGCGCAAAAAAGCCGCGCCGCCAGGATGGACTGCTCGACCGAGCCGGCCTCGATCCGGGACGCCGCCGTCGTCTTTACGGCGACGGTGAAAGGCACGGGACGCGCGCTGCGCCTGTCGACGTACCAGGACCCCGGCTGCGGCGGACACCTGACGCGCATCTACCTCCTCGACGTCCTCGAGGGCGGGAAGGTCGCCGGGACTTACCTCGCGACCCGGTACATCGGGCCGATTTAGCCGGAGACCGCTTTCCCGCGTGTGTGCGCCAGACTAGCGCCCCGAGGTTTTCCCGCGCGAAAACGCGGCGGGATCAATACCTCGCCGAATACTCCTCGCGCTGGACGATCCGCCACGAGTATGGCCACGTGCTGGGGTTCCCGGACGGCTATCTGGAGCTCTACAACAAGGAAGCCGGCGAAAAGCTAGCAGCTCGACATCATCAACCTTATGTGCAGCCGGCGCGTGCACTTTCAGCAGCGGCATTTCGACGAGCTGAAGCGGGTCTATTTCAAAGACCGAGGCGTTTCGAGCGGGCGGGCGCGCTCCTTCCGGCCCGGCACACGAGCGGTCGCTCCGTCCTTTCGACGGGCTGCCGCTTCTTCACGTCCTGTGGTAAAGGGGGAGACCACACACCTTTCCCGAGGAATCGCCCATGAAACACCTTAGCCACCGCCTACTTGCGCTGCTGGTCGCCGCCTTTGGCACGCTCACGCTCGCCGGTACGGCCAGCGCCCTCAACTACGCGACCGGCTGCCGGATCGAAGGCGGTCACGCCAAAGGCCTCGTCCGCCTCCTGCCGCCCGACACGTCGACGTCGTTCAGCGGTAAGGCCTGGTTTTCCCAATACGACGACGACGGCGACCTGATCAGCCGCGACTGGACGACGGTGATCGCGATCCTGATCGGCTCCGGCCTGCAGGACGTCGACCAGATCGACGCCGCACGCGGCGCCAAGACCTGCACCTTCGACGTCAGCGAGATCGTCGGCGCGCCGGCCGGCGCCGACGGCGACACCCACCCGGCGCGCGATTACGTGACGTTCTGCCAGGTGCTCGACGGCAAAGCCCATGGCTCGATGAAGCTCACCGGCGCCCGGACGTCCGTCTCGTTTAGCGGCAAGGTCTGGTTTACGTTCTTCGACCACGACGGCGACCAGATCGGCCGCGACTGGACGACTGCCGTCGTGATCGTCGTCGGCCGCGACAAGGGCGAGGTCGACACGATCGACGCGCCGCGCGACGCGTTCGACTGCGCGCTCGATATCTCGGAAGCGATCGGCGGCTGAGCGGCAGTCAACGCCCCATAAGGCTCTGATCCGCGCATGCCGCGCCGAGGGCCGCGAAGCTCCGGGGCGTCCGCGCGGTCCGGGCCCGGAGCAGCAGGGCGATCGCGTAGGCCGCCGCCGGCAACAGGATCAAGTCGGGCTTCGCGTTCACGAGCGCCTCGTGATCCGAGAAGGCGAAGAGCACGAACGCCGCGGCAGCGAGCGTCCCGCCGGCCCCCGTCGCCAGGAGCACGAAGGCCAGCCAGCTGCTGACGTTGGCGAACACCTGCTCGAAGGGGTCGAAGTCCCAGAACGTCCGGCCGATCAGGACCGACGCTTCCCCTTATGGGGCTGATCACGGCGGCGTCGGTGTTCGTCATCTGCCAGCTGGCGCCGCGGGCGAAAGCGCGCGGCTGATTCAGTCGAGCAGGAACCGCAGGTCGTCCAGGCTCATCTTGCTCAGGGACGCGTTGTCGCCGTTGACGATGGCGTCCGCCAGGCCGCGCTTGCTCGCTTGCAGCTCCAGGATTTTTTCCTCGACGGTTCCGCGGGCGATCAGGCGGTAGGCGAAGACGGGCTTCGTCTGGCCGATCCGGTGGGCCCGCGCGATGGCCTGGGCTTCCACGGCCGGATTCCACCAGGGGTCCAGGATGAAGCAGTATTCGGCCGCCGTCAGGTTGAGGCCGACGCCGCCCGCCTTGAGGCTGATGAGGAAGACCGGGATGGAGGCGTCGGTCTGAAACCGGCGTACGCGGCGCTCCCGGTCGGACGTCTTGCCGTCCAGATACTCGTAGCGAACGCCTTCCCGCTCGAGGCGCGCGCGGACGATCGCGAGGAAGCTCGTGAACTGGCTGAAGACGAGGGCCTTGTGGCCGGACTGGGCGACGTCGACCAGGTGCTCGACGAGGGCGTCGAGCTTGGCGCTGGGCTCCGCCCCGCGCGCCTCGTCCAGAAGGCCGGGATGACACGCGGCCTGGCGCAGGCGCAAAAGCGCCTCCAGCACGTGGAACTTGGCCGGGGCCAAGCCGTCTTTCGCGACCGTATCCATCAGATGGCTCTGGTAGTAGCGGCGGAGCTCCTCGTACTTTTCCCGCTGCCCGGCGTCGAGCTCGCAGAAGATCGTCTGCTCCGTCTTCTCGGGCAGGTCGCGCAGGACCTGCTCCTTCGTCCGGCGCAGCACGAAGGGGCGCAGCGCCTTCCCGAGCAGCTCGTGGAGCGCGTGCTCCGAGGCGTTACGCGCCCGGACGCGGCGAAACATCCCCGGCGTGATCAGCCCCGGATTGAGGAAGGCGAAGATCGAGAGGAGCTCCTCGACGCGGTTCTCGACGGGGGTCCCCGACAGGGCGAGGCGGTGCGGCGCCTGCAGCAGGCGGGCTGCGCGCGCCGTCTGCGAGTCCCGGTTCTTGATGATCTGGGCCTCGTCCAGGATGACGCCGTCGAAGGCGATCTTGCGCAGACGGGTGATGTCCCGCCGCAAACACCCGTAGGTCATGACGATGAGGTCGTAACCCGGGAGGATCGCCTCGGCCCGTTTGCGGTCGCTCGTGTCGTAGTTCAGGACGCGGAGGTCGGGCCGGAACTTCGCCGCTTCGGCGCCCCAATTGTGCACCAGACTCCGGGGCACGACGACGAGCGTCGGCCCCGTCGCCCGGCCCGCCCCGGGCAAGGCGGCCAGCACCTGGATCGTCTTGCCGAGGCCCATGTCGTCGGCCAGGCAGCCGCCAAAGCCGAAATCCCGTAGAAACTGCAGCCAGCCGAGCCCTTCGCACTGGTAGGGCCGGAGCGCACCGACGAAGGCCGCCGGTGGCGGCGCCGCCTGGATGCCCTCGAACCGATTGACCTTGGCACGCAGGGCGGCGAAGCACTCGTCGACGCGGACGTCGGGCAGCTCGTCGAGCAGGCAGTCCAGGATGGAGATCTGGCTCTTGTCGAAGCGCAGGCCCCCGTCCTTGGCGCTGCCGAAGAGCGAAAACGCCGCCAGCCGCTCGATCCAGGCGCTCGGCAGCATACCGAGGGAGCCGTCGTCGAGGCGCACGAACGGCGACTTTTCCTCGATGGCGGCGAGGAGCGCCGGCAGGCCGA
>JAYVWD010000909.1:0-3813 GCA_043786345.1 Pseudomonadota bacterium | reverse complement strand
ATTTTCTCCTTGAGTTTCTGCTCGGTGTACGACTGAAGGGCCGGGCTGGAGTCCATGTGCCGGAACGTAAACTGAAACTGCATTCTCGACCTCCCAACGGAACAATGGGTGCCAAGGGCCTTTGGGGCCCTTGTAAGACCGTTCGGCGCGCTTGATCACGCCCTTTAATCATTCTAAGCCTCCCCCGTTAGAGCC
This sequence comes from Pseudomonadota bacterium, assembly GCA_043786345.1. Lineage (GTDB taxonomy): Bacteria > Bdellovibrionota_B > Oligoflexia > Oligoflexales > CAIYRB01 > JANOTL01. The sequence goes on along the minus strand of JAYVWD010000909.1, from coordinate 3,618 downwards.
CGTTAAGGCTTTCACGAATTAATTTATAATCATTATTCCAGTATCTTATGCAGCCCACGGAAACATGCCTGCGGGGCTTATCCCGGGCCGGGAAACCTGATAAAGATCAGACTTCGAGCCTTTCCCCGAGCGTTGTGGAGCATTTGCCGCCTTTGCAGACCGAAGGTCCCGACATCACTCAAATCCGCGCCGAGATCGAGCGCGTGACCTTTCACAGCGAAGACAGCGGCTGGACGGTGCTAAAGGCCCGTAACCTCAGCGATGACAGCCTGGTGACGGCGACCGGTCACTTCGCGGCCATCCGCGCCGGCGACCAATATGAGCTCTTCGGGACGTGGGGACGCCACCCGAGCTTCGGCCCCCAGTTCAAGATCGACCGCTGCGTCCCGATCCGCCCGACCTCGGCCGCGGCGATCGAACGGTACCTCGCCTCGGGGCTGATCAAAGGCATCGGCCCCAAGACCGCCTCGCGCATCGTCGAACACTTCGGCGAGGACACCCTCGCGATCCTCGACGCCGCGCCGCGCCGGTTGCTCGAGGTCCCGTCCCTCGGCGACAAGAAGATCGACGCGATCATCGCCTCCTGGGAGGACCAGCGGTCGGTCGCCAACGTGATGATGTTCCTCAACACCCACGGCATCTCGCCGACCTTCGCGTCGCGCATCTTCAAGACCTACGGGCCCGACGCGATCGCGATCGTCTCGGCCGATCCCTACAAATTGGCCGCGGACATCAACGGCATCGGCTTCCTGTCGGCCGACCGCATCGCCCAGAGCATGGGCATCGCCGCGGACAGCCAGGAGCGCCTGCGCGCGGGGATCCTCTACCTGCTGACCCAGGGCGAGGACAAGGGCCACTGCTTCCTGACGACGCCGCAGCTCACCGCCGCCCTGCGGGACGCCCTGAAGCTCACGGAGGACCGGGTCGTACCGCGCCTCGCCGCCTGCCTCGGACACCTGAACGACCTGGGCGCCATCGTGTCCGAGGCGGGCAAGGACGGCCAGGGCCAGCCGCTCACGATGCACTACCGCGCCGACCTCCTCATCGCCGAGCTCAACGTCGCGGCCCACATCGACCGCCTCCTGCGCAAGCCGCTCGACGTCGACACCGACCGCATGGAAGGCTGGCTCGCGCGCTACGCCGAGGCCTCGGGCACCGAGCTCAGTGACGAGCAGCTCGACGCCGTCGCCAAGGCCGCGAGCCACCGGGTCTTCATCCTGACGGGGGGCCCGGGCGTCGGCAAGACGACGACCGCCAACACCATCATCCGCCTGCTTCGGGCGATGGGTAAGACGGTGGCGCTCGGCGCCCCGACGGGCCGCGCGGCGCAGCGCCTGACGGAGGTGGCGGCGGCGCCGGCGCGCACGATCCACCGCATGCTCGAGTGGGTCCCGGCGCTCCGGAACTTCGCCCGCGACGAGAACAACCCGCTGCCCGTCCAGGCCGTGCTCATCGACGAATCCTCGATGCTCGACATCCGCCTGGCGGACGCCCTGATCCGCGCGGTGCCCGAGACCGCCCAGCTGATCCTGATCGGCGACGTCGACCAGCTGCCGTCGGTCGGCCCCGGCAACGTCCTGCGCGACCTGATCGACTCGGGCAAGGTGCCGTACACGCGGCTTTCCCGCATCTTCCGCCAGGCGGCGAGCTCCGAGATCGTCCGCGCCGCGCACGCCATCAACCAGGGGCAGGCGCCCGAGCTGCACGCCGACCGGACGGGAGGGGGCGACTGCCTGTTCCTCGACGCCGACTCGGTGGACGACATCAAGGCCATCATCAACGACCTGGTGACGCGCCGGCTGCCGAAGGAGTTCGGCTTCGACCCGATGAGCGACGTCCAGATCCTGACGCCGATGAACCGCGGCGAGCTCGGCACCCAGACCTTGAACGAGAGCCTGCAGGCGCTGCTCAACCCGGCGCAGCCCAACACCCACGAGTGGAAGCGCGGAACCTTGATCTTGAGGCCCGGCGACAAGGTCATCCAGAGCGTCAACAACTACGACCTCGGGGTCTTCAACGGCGACATCGGCTTCGTCCGCCAGACGCGCGTCGAGGGCGGCAAGCTCATCGTCGCCTTCGGGGACGACCGCATCGTGACGTACGAGGCCGAGGATGCCGGCGACCTCCGGCTCGCGTATGCGATCACCATCCACAAGGCGCAAGGGAGCGAGTTCCCGGTCGTGATCATCCCGAGCAGCATGCAGCACTTCGTGATGCTGCAGCGCAATCTGATGTACACGGCGCTCACGCGGGCGCGCAAACTCGCGGTGTTCATCGGCGCCCGCCGGGCCCTGCGCGTCGCCGTCGACAACCAGACGAGCGGGCAGCGCCAGACGGGCCTGATCGACCGCATCCAGCGCGCCGGAAACCGATGACCGGTCGCCGCACCGCGCTCGCCGTCGTCTGGATCGCCGCGCTGTGGCTGCTCGCCGCCGCCGTCCTGCCGGTGGCGCAGGACGAATCCTACTACTACCTTTGGTCCCGCTACCCGGACCTCGGCTACTTCGACCACCCGCCGCTGGTCGCCGTCATGGCCTACACCTCCCGTTGGGCCGACGGCAGCCCGTTCATCGCGCGGCTCGGCACGCTCGCGGTCGGGCTCGCGACGCTCCTGGTCACGGTCCGCCTATTCAAAAAATCCGGCGTCGAGGACGACCGGAGCCTCTTCCTCGCCGTCCTCCTGAGCCACGCGAACTTCCTGGGCCTGGTCTACGGCTTCCTGACGACGCCCGACACCCTGCTGCTGTTCGCCTGGGTGCTGACCCTGCACGAGCTCGTCGCCGCGCTGCGCGAGAACCCGAAGCGCTGGGTCACCGCCGGCCTCGCCGCCGGGATCGGCCTGATGTCGAAGTACACCATGATCCTGATCGGCCTCGTCGCGCTGATCGGCGCCGGCAGAAGGCGCCTGCGCACGCCCTGGCCCTGGGCCGGGGTGCTGGCGGCGCTGCTCGTCTGCGCGCCGCACCTCGTCTGGAACGCCCAAAACGACTGGATCACCGTCAAGTTCCAGCTCCGCCACGGCTTTCAGATGGCACGGCCCGATCTGCCCGGGCGCATCCTGCCCGAGCCCCTGGCGCCTTTGGCGGGGAGCCCCGAGAGCCGGCTCGCCGACGGCTTCAACCCGCTGCGCGAGACGGCGCAAAAAGAGGAGAAGAAGCCCCGATTCTACGACCCGGCGCTCGCTTCGCTCAACCGCTACTTCGGCTTTTACGCGAGCCAGATCGCGCTGTGGGGCGCCCTGGCGCCGGTGCTCCTGCTGCTGCTGTGGCGCCACCGCAAGGCGCTCTCGTCCAAGCTCAGCCAGTCGCCGCTGGCGCCCGAGGCGCGCCGCCTGCTGACCGCGAGCGCCCTCGTGCCGCTCGCGATCTTCGGGCTGATCAGCCTGGTGTCCAAGGTCGAGGCGAACTGGTCCGGCATGTACGTGCTCGGCGCGGCGATCCTGCTGCTCCCCCTCGCGCTCGAGCGGCCGGCTGCGGTGGTCAAGGCAGCCCTCGTAAACACGGGGGTATTTGTCGCTCTGCTGGTGCACGCGCGCACCGGCGTGCTGCCGATCCGGCCGCATCGCGACCGGATCCTGCTCGAAACTCATGGCTACAATTCGCTAGCGGAAACGCTTCA
>JAYVWD010000908.1:0-2183 GCA_043786345.1 Pseudomonadota bacterium | reverse complement strand
GCGGATTTTGCCCGATGAGCCGGCGCCATACGTGAACCTGGTCCAGATCCTCCTGCACCAGGAGCGCGCCGACGAGGCCGAGATCTGGGCGGAGGCGGGCCTCGACGCGGACCGCAACAACACGCGCCTCTGGGACCTGCTGACGCGGCTCCTGACGGCGAAATTCGGCGACTACGTCGCCGCCGAGATCCAGCGCCGCGCCGACCGGCGGGATTCCTGGGCCGGATTGGCGCTCTCCGCCGATCTGACGACCACGGGCGACCGCTACCACAAGCTGAACCTCCTCGAGCGCCTGCACTTCCAGGGCGAGCGCGAGCCGGCCTTCCTCGTCGAGCTGACGGCGGCCTACGGCGTCGCGGGCGATTACGAAAAGATCCCGCAGCTCGTCTGGGCTGCGGAGCGCTTGTCCCAGAAGGGCTTGCCGTGGCAGCTCCACGTGCATGCGTGCCAGGCGCAGCTGGCGCTCGGCCACTTCGCCGAGGCGCGCGCGCAGCTCGCCAAGGCGCGCCGTGCCGACCTTGTGCCGCAAGGCGTCGAGCCGATGCTCGACGAGCTCGCGCGCGAGTGCGACGAAGCGGAAGCCGCGGCGCCCCCGCAAAGCTGAGCTCGAGCGCCGCATCGTGTCCCCGCCGCGGATTCTTTTCGTGCGCGGGGCGCGAAGGCATTTACATTCACACGCTTTCTTGCAACTATTTGCGCGAATGTAAAATGGAGTTTTGTATGACGAAGTCGCCCATCCAGACGGCGGCCGCGCCCGCGGCCATCGGTCCTTACTCGCAAGCGATCCGCTGCGGCGACCTCGTGTTCGTCTCGGGCCAAATCCCGCTCGACCCCAAGTCCGGCGAGCTCGTGACCGGCCCGATCGAGGACGAGACCCGGCGCGTGCTCGAAAATCTCAAGGCCATCGTCGAGGCCGCCGGATCGTCGATGGCGAAGGTCGTCCGCACCACCATTTTCCTGCGGGATATGGGCCAATTTCAGCGCGTCAACGAGGTGTACGGCAAATTTTTCCCAGCGCCGTATCCGGCCCGCGCCACCGTCGAAGTGTCGCGTCTGCCGAAGGACGTGAACGTGGAAATCGACTGCATCGCTCATGTTTAACGGCGACGTTCCGAAAATGTTGCAAGGAACGTTCCCTTAGCCGTTGTCAATGAAAGATCCGTCATGCTACGCTTCAAATATACTCACAAGATGATCCGCGAGTAACTCCTTTGCTCTTGAAGAAGCCCATCATTGCTCGTTTGAGCGGCAAATCGCTGCTCCACGCCGCGCTCGCCTGCGTCCTCGGCGTCGCCGTCGTCGCCGTCGCGACCCGGATTTCGACCGCCGGATTCACTTCCGAGGAAATTCGCACGCACGTCGAGATCGACGGCATCGACTACGGCACGTTCGACGGCGTCGAAGGCCTGAAGGAGCTCGGCGCCGCCGGCACCGGCGACAACGCCGCGACTTTCCACAAGATCACCCTCAAACGCGACTTCGTCACCGACCCTTCGCTCTACCTTTGGGCGAAGAACATCATGCACGGCCGCTCTGATCTCAAGGACGTCCACGTCGTGATGGAAAATCGCGACGGCGAAGAGATCTCGCGCTACGTCCTGCGCTTCTGCCAGCCCCTCAGCTGGTCGGTGGAAGCGGCGAACCCTGCGTTAGGCGGTTTCCATGAAAAGATCGACCTCGCCGTCCAAGAGATCTCCATTTACTGAAGCGCTCGCCCGCCCGAACACGCTCGCATTGATGGGCACGACGCTCCTGATCCTGGTGATCGCGAGCTGCCAGCTCGAGGCGCCCGATCCGGGGCAGGCCGGCGCGCTCGCGGTATCGGACGAAAAGCCGGCGGCGCCCGCGCCCGCCGTGGTCCCGACCCAACCGGTCGCGGGCTGGTTCGGCCATTCCGAGCCCGTCTTCGCGAAGGCCGTCGCCGCCGCGATCCCGGCGGTCGCCAACCCGCCGGTCGTCTTCGAGGCGCTCGCCGGCTCGTGCGAGGCGCCGGATTCCGACGTGACCGTCCGCTTCACCCTGCGCTCCACCTTCGCGCTCCACACGGTCGTCGCCGTGATCACCACCCAAAAGGGCACCGACGTCGTCGCGGCCTCGGTGGACGACGCGCACCTGCGCTTCGCGACCGACAAGGGCGACCGGACGGCGCTCCGCACCAAAATCTGCGCCGCGATGAAGGAAAA
>JAYVWD010000907.1:0-13790 GCA_043786345.1 Pseudomonadota bacterium | reverse complement strand
TTTTCCCAAGAGCAGACGCATAGTTATAGATCAAGATCGGCCGGCACTGATCAAACTTGAGGCTGATTGGCCAAGCGCCCGTCCCGACTTGGAAAAACGGGTTTTGTTCGGGATTGTTCGGGGACCGGCAAAGCCTCTTCTTTTACAAGGAGGAGGTGAACGAGGCGAAGGAGAAGCGCTTCGCCTCCGCCGGCGCGCACCTGAGCGCCGGCTGCGCCGCGACGGTGTGGCAGACCGTGTCGGCCGTGGCCTCCCTGGACCTGGGACTCGAGCGCATGAGCTCGGACACCCGGGTCATCGACGGCCGATCCGAGCTCGGCGACCGGACGGACGGGAGCTTCACCAGCCGGGCGTTCCTGGTCGGGGCCCGTGTCGACCTCTGATGAGGCGGTCTTGAACGGGTGCCCGCGGCGCGAATTGCGTGCCGCGGGCGCCTTTTTTCGGTACCATGAAGCCCATGCACGCGAAGGCTCTCATAATTTCGTACGCCCTTTGCCTGGGCGGGCCCGCGCTCGCCAAGGAAAAAGAATTCGTCGAGACCTCCCGTACCTACAAGCAGGGCGAGACGCTCGCCGCCATTGCCGGCGATTTCTACGGCAACCCGCACTACGAGCTGGTGATCGCCAAACACAACAATATCAAGGACAAGAAGGCCATCCCCAACGGCACGGCCCTCAAGGTCGGCGACCTGGCCGACGTCCTCGTCGCGGAGGGCATCAAGGGCGAGATGATGGACGACATCAACGCCATCGTGAAGGCCCGCTACACCTACATGAAGATGGCGGGGGAGCTCCTCAAGTCCCTCGCCGCCGCCGGCAAGGTCAAGATCGCGAAGATCCCGGTCCTGGTCCGCGACAACCTCAACGTCGCCGCCGAGGCCATCGAGGCGGCGGGCAAGTCGCTCGCCAAAAAGGGTAAATACGGCGACTCGCCGACGCGCCTCAAGAACCGCCTGCTGGAAGCCGCCGCCAACATGCGCAAGCTCGCCAAAGGCACCAACGACGCCAAGCTCGACGATGGCGTGCACCTGCTATTCGCGCAGGCCTGGGTGCGTGCGATCATGTGGACTCGCAACGAGGACGGGGACGGCTGACCGCCTCCCGGAAACACCGCGCATGGCCCGAAAAAAACCGCTCAAAATCGGCCTCTCGTGCAGCATGATGCACCCCGACCCGGCGCGCCCGCTGTTCAAGGGAAAACGCCTCCTCTACTGCGAGGAGTCGATGTTCCACTGGATCATGAGTCGGGGCGCGCTCGCCGTGCTGCTGCCGACCGCGAAGCCGAAAGGCGTGAGCCTCGACGACATCGCGCACGAGCTCGACGGCATCGTCCTGACCGGCGGCGTCGACGTCTCCCCGCACAACTACGGCGAGGAGCCGCTCCGCCCCGAATGGGCCGGCGATCCGGTCCGCGACGTCTACGACATCGACCTGCTGCGGGCCTGTCTGGCGGCGGACAAGCCGATCCTCGGCGTCTGCCGCGGCCTCCAGATCCTGAACGTCGCGCTCGGCGGCTCGCTCTACCAGGACATCGAGACCCAGCATCCGGGCGCCAGGGTGCACCGCAACTGGGACCTTTACGATAAGCACACCCACCACGTGACCATCGAGAAGGGCACGGGCTTGAGCAAGATTTTCGCCGCCGGTGAGGTCCAGACGAACAGCGTCCACCACCAGGCGATCGACCGGCTTTCGGCCGAGCTCACCGTCGAGGCGCGCTGCGCGGACGACGGCATCATCGAGGCGGTCCGCGGCAAAGTAGGCGACCCCTACATGTTCGCCGTGCAGTGGCACCCCGAATGGCACGACGAGGTCCTCTTCCCCGATCTCCTGCGTTCGGCGCCGCTTTTGCAGGAATTCCTCGGCGAAGCCGAGAAGCGCCACAGGAAGTGACATGCTGATTCCGACGATCGTCCCGACGGACGGGAAAAATCCGGAGGCGCTGCTCGCGCCCGACGAGGTGCTGGTCGTGCTCGGCCTGCCGCCGGACGCCGCGGCGGCGGGCGCCAAAGCCCCGGCGCGCGCCGCCTGGATCGCGGCCCTGATCGAGTCCTCGGTCAAGCCGATGCGCCAGACGCACCACTACGTCACGTTTCACTTCGGCTTTTCCCGCGCCGGCGCCTCGCCCTATTGCGTCGTCGAGTGGACGGGCGCCGGCGTGAACGCCCTCGAGCGCCGCTGGGTGCTTCAACGGCTCGGCGCGACGCTCCTGTCCCAATTCAATTTGCGCAAACTTTCCGTGTACTTGGAGGCCGGCTCCGGCCCCGAACAGGTGGCCTTCGCCGAGGACCTGCTGACGCGCTCGATGACGCCGCGCTACGACGCCGCGAAGCTCACGGCGATGCGGCTGCTGACGCCCGAGCCCGCGCGGCTCAAAGATGTCGACCCCTACTTCGCCCAGCGCCTGTCCCGCCAGCTCGGCTTCCGCGCCTGGGTCAACGAAAACCCGGACCAGCTGACCTCGATCGAGATGGGCGCGCGCCTCCAGACCTTCTGCAAGGCGACCGGCTGCGCCTTCGAGACCTTGGGGCAAGGGCGCCTCCAGGAGCTCGGGATGAACCTGTTGCTCGCCGTGGGCCAGGCGAGCGAGCGCTCGCCGTCGCGCCTGCACCTCGCGACCCACAACGTCACGCCCGGCTCCCGGCCGCTGCTGTTGGTGGGGAAGGGCATCACCTTCGACACCGGCGGCATCAACCTGAAGCCGCACGAGGGCTTCGTCAACTGCATGAAAAACGACATGGGCGGCGCGGGCCTGATGGCGCACCTCTTCATGGCGCTCGTCGAGACCGGCTACCCGGGCCCGCTCGCCCTCGCGATCCCGTGCTGCGAGAACCTCATCGGCGCGCGCGCCATGAAGCCGGGCGCGATCATCCGGAGCTACGCCGGCAAGGACGTGATCGTCGACCACACCGACGCCGAGGGGCGGCTCATCCTCGCCGACGCGCTCCATTACGCCCAAAAGCAGTGGAATCCGGCGCTCACCGTCCTGGCGGCGACGCTGACGACGGCCGCGCTTCGGCAGTTCACCAACTTCTTCACGCCGGTGCACTTTGCCAGCGAGGCCTTCCAGGCCGCGCTGACCAAATCCGGGCGCGCGTTCGGCGAGGAGTTCACTTACTGGGGCGCGTTCCTGCCCTTCCTCATGGGGAACAAGTCGAACGCCGCCGACCTGACGAACATGGGCCGCATGCCCTCGCACGCCAGCATGGGCGGCGGCAGCAACGTCGCGGCGCACTTCCTGAAAGAGTTCGCCGTGGCGCCGCTGATCCACATCGACATCTTCGCCTCGACCTGGAACTGGAGCGGCGACTACCCGGGCGCGCACTACGGGGCGACCGGGGCGCCGTTCAACTCGCTGTTCCACGCGCTGCGCGCGGGGGCGCCGGACCTTTGGGGTTACAGCTGACCGTCCCCGACGGCCCTCAGGCAGGCTTCTTTACCGGGCCGGCAGCCGGCATTCCCAGGGCCGCGGCCTCGTTGAACTTGAGGCCGAGGCGCTTGAAGGCCTCGAGCAGGCTCGGCTTGTCGACCGCCTTCCGATAGGCGTCGTCGGCATCGATCTTGTCCTCTTTCACGAGCCGCGCCAGCGTCTCGGTGAGGAGGACGTTGCCGTCCGCCTTTTGCGACTGCATGTGGTTCGGGATCATGTGGTTTTTCCCCTCGCGGATCATGGCGGAGACGGCGTCGTTCACCACCAGGATCTCGTGCGCGGCGATGCGGCCGCCGCCCTTCTTCTTGAGGAGGGACTGGGCGACGACGCCCTTGAGCGACGAGGCGAGCATCTGCCGGATCTGGCCCTGCTGGTCCGCCGGAAACTGATCGATGACCCGGTCGATGGTCGAAACGGCGGTATTCGTGTGCAGGGTGCCGAAGACCAAGTGACCCGTCTCGGCCGTCTCGATCGCGATCGCCACGGTCTCCAGGTCGCGCATTTCGCCGATGAGCACGATGTCCGGGTCTTCGCGGAGCGCGGCCCGCAGGGCCCGTGAGAAGGAGCCGGTGTGCTTGTGCACTTCGCGCTGGTTGACGAGGCAGCGCTGCTGGGGGTGCACGAACTCGATGGGGTCCTCGATGGTGAGGATGTGGTCGTGGCGCGTCTTGTTGATCAGGTCGATCATCGCGGCGAGCGTCGTCGACTTGCCCGAGCCCGTCGGGCCGGTGACGACGACCAGGCCCTTGGAGAGCGAGCAGAATTTGGTGATCGCCGGCGGCAGCCCGAGCTGCTCCGAGGTCAGGATCTTGGACGGGATGTGCCGCATGACCGTGCCGACGCCGGTGCGGTCGCGGAAGACGTTGACGCGGAAGCGGCCGAGGCCCCGGATCTCGTAGGCGAAGTCGGTGTCGTTGATCTTGGCGAACTCGGCCCGGTTGCGCGGCGGGATGATCGGCAGCAGATAGCCCGCCATGTCGCCCGGCCCGAGCGGCGACGTGCCGATGCGCGCGATCTCGCCGTCGACGCGGAAACAATAGGCCTCGCCGGTGGTCATGTGGAGGTCGGACGCTTTGCGCCGGATCATTTCGGCCAGGATCGGGTCGATGGCGTTGGAACCGTCGCTGACGTCGCCGGCGCCGGAGTCGGCCTCGAAGTCGATGTGAACCGGGCCGTCGTCGACGACAGGCGCGTGACCGCCGCCGTGGCCGCCGCCGCCATGGCCGCCGCCGTGCCCGGGGGCATACCCGCCGGCGTGCCCGCCGTACGGATCCGGTTGCATGATGACGAGCGGCGGGGCCGAGGGGGGCGGCGCCATCCCAGGCGGCGCGATGTTCGGTGTCGCGGTGTTCGGCGCGGCGACCGGCATTGCCCGGACCTCCGCCATCCCGGGCGGCATGAATCCGCCCGCCGCGGGCGCCGCCGTGGACGCCGGTTTCGGCGCGAGCCCCGGCGCCGGTTTCGTCCCGCCGAAAAGGTCCATCCCACCCGGCAAGCCGCCGCCGCCGCCGGCGACCGTCTGGCTGGTGAGCTTCTGCCAGTCGGCGTCGAACAGCATCTGCCCCGACGGGGGCACGAAGATGCGCAACGACGACGGGGTGCCCGGCTGCGCGATCAACAGGAGTTTGCCGACATTCGGAATGGCGAGCGCGCCCTTCGTCAGCTGCTTCGCCGCGACGGCGGCCTTGTCGTTCGGGAAGAGGAACTGGAAGAGCTTTCCGAGGTACGCGTCGTCGATTCGCGGCGCGCCGGCGAGGGGCACGGTGCCGTTCACGCCCGTGACCTCGACGCCCGCGCCCGACTGGAGCCGGATGCGGTGGGCGCCGCTCTGGAGCGCGTCGCGCAGGATTTTCTTGAGCGTATCCAAAGGGGAAGGGCCTCCGCACCGCTTATCGGGGTCGAGGCCCGAAACTCAAGGCGGCGGCCGGGATGCTGGCTTCAAGTTCCTGGAACTATCGGGAAAGTTTGGCCTCTTGCGGCTGGAAGAGCTCCGCCAGGTGCGTCGCCTCGGGGTGAACGCCGTGGGCGTAGAAGGTGAAGAGCAGCGTCAGCGCGAGCACGACGAGCTAGGGCTTCCAGGTGAATTTCGCCACGCTCCCCACCCAGTCCGGCTGGGCGATCGTCCGCAGCTGGCGCATCATTCCGGCGGCGAGCGCGACCTCGAAGGCCGTCTCGGCCAGGATCATCGGCGCCTCCCACACCAGGTAGATCCCGGCGAAGAGGATCGCGGCCACGAGCGCGACGAGGAGCACCACGAGCATGGCCTCGTCTAAGCCGAAATCGGCGCTGCCGCTTTTCCCGCCGCTTTTTCCCCTGTCGCCGGCGTCCTTGACGAACCGGACGCCGCCCTTGCCGCCGCTGCCCACGCCGCCGCTGCCGCCGGCTTCGCCGGGCGACGCGGAGCGGATCCCGGCCGGCCGGTAGCCGCCCGACGACCCGCCGCCCGAAAGGCCGCCGGGCCCCCCGAGGGTCCCGGACGCATCGGCCGGCTCGAGCATGACGTCCAGCAGGTCGCCGGCGTCGAGGTCGAGGAACTGGTTGCGCGTGCGCGCGGTCGTGGCGGCGCGCCGCCGCGCGCCGCGCAGCAGGATCATCAGCCAGAGCCGCATGACCAGCACGAGCACCAGGTAAGACGCCACGACCGCCAGCACATACCGCGCCCGCATGTCGCGGACCCCCGCGGCGTAAAGCAGTTTCCCGCAGACGATCCCCGAGCCCAGCGTCGCGAGCAGCATCCCGGTCATGTGCAGCCGCAGCAGGAACCGCTTCTTGAACGAGTCGATGAACTCCTGGCGATGGTTGATCCTCACGCCTTTTTCCTCCTGCGGAACCGGGTGACCAGGGCGCTTGCGGAGGGCACCCGCATGGTCACGGTGAGCGCGAGGTAGAGCGCCCCGAAGACCGTCAGCACGACGATCCCGCGCGGCACCGGCGACCAGACGGCGGTGAGCCGGGACACGGGGTAGGTGACCGCCGCCGCGACGACCGCCGAGCCCCAGGGCCGTGCCGCGTCCTTCCACGTCAAGGTGAACGGCCCGACGAGCTTCCGCATCCGGCGCGTCGACAGCGCGTTTTCCACCAGGGCGCCGCAGGCCGAGGCGAGCGCCAGGCCGGCCGCCGCCTCGTCCGCGGTCAGGTCGGCGTAGGCGCGCGCCGGCATCACCATCACCCAGCCGAGCGCCCCCGCCAGCGCGATGCGGATCGTCGCGAAGATGAGGGGCGTGCGCGTGTCATGCAGGGACCAGAACGCCGACGAGACGAGCCGCGTGCGCGCCGAGGCCGAGAGCCCGAGCGCCATCGCCGCCAGGATCGCGTGCACGAGCGGCACGTCGCCGGTCTTGAAGCGCCCCGTCTGGAAGAGCGTCGCGACCACCACGTCGCCGAGGACCAGAAAGGCGAGGACCGCCGGCGCCATGAAGAACGCGATGCGCTCCATGCTCGCCGCGAGCCGCGCGCGCGTCTGGTCGTTCCCGGTGACCTGCGCCATCTCGGTGAGCTCGGCCGCCGCCATCGAGGTGCCGATGAGCGAGAAGGGGAGGGTGTAGAGGGTCTGCGCGTAATTGATCGCGGCGATCACCGGGCCGCCGAGGAAGCTCGCGAGGATCTGGTCGAACCAGGCGCTGATCTGCACGACGCCGCGGCTCATCAGCGCCGGCCCGAAGGTGCGCAGAATCCGGCGGACCTGCGGGCTCGCCGGGTCCCAAGCGATGACCTTGCCCTTGACGAGCTTCATGACGAACGGGATCTGGACGAGCAGCTGCAGGGCGGAGCCGACGAGCGTGCCGTACGCCGCCAGCTCGCTCAGGCGCGCGTCGTCGCCGCGGCCGAACGCCGTCGCACCGAAGGCCGTGAGGCTCGTGATGATGGCGAGATTCCACAGCACCGGCGCCGCATAGGACGTGAAGAACTTCCGGTGGCTGTTCAGGACGCCCAGGCACCAGGCGGACATCACGAGCATCCCGACGCCGGGGAACATGATGCGGATCAGGCCGGCCGCGAGCGCCCGCGTCGGCGCGTCGAGGCCGGGCGCCAGGATGTCGGCGAGCAGGCCCGCGGCGAGGACGCCCCCCGTCGAGAGCGCGATCACGACGACCGCGAGCAGGCTGAACACCGTGCCGGCCACCCGCGCCGCCTCCTCGTCCTTCCCTTCGGCGAGGAGCCGCGCGTAGACGGGGATGAACGAGGCCGACAGCGCGCCCTCGCCGAAGAGGTTCTGCAGGACGTTCGGGATCCGCATCGCCGCGCGGAACGCGCCCGCCGCCGCCGAGGTGCCGAGGTAATGGGCGAAGACGCGCTCGCGGGCGAGCCCGAGCAGGCGCGAGGCGAAGATGCCGGCGGCGACCGCCAGGGCGCCGGTGGGGCGGCGGCCGCGTTTCTCAGCGCTCATGGGTGGCAACCGCCGTGGGGGGAATCATACCCCAGAGATTACACCACCTTGCGCCTGCGATCAAAGCGCCATGATGAAGGCGTCCGTGCCGCCCTGGTTCACCATGTAATCGCGGCCCCCGGAAAAATCGAAATTCGCCGAGCAGCCGAAGGTGCCGCCGAGAAGCAGCGTTCCGCCGAAGGTGCTGAGGGCCGTCGCGGCATCGTCGCAGGCGTGGGCCTGGCTACCGCCTCGTTGCAGCCAAAGGTTGCGAGGGCGAGCCATAGAAGCAAGGGGACGCGGCGGAGGTTCATACCTAAAGATCATCGGTTCCGCCGGGTTTCTGCTTGAGGCGCGATCGCACCGGGCCCAAAGCTTCGGCCTAAACCCCCGTTTCCCGTGCCTGAATGCCGGGGGCCTCAAGTTTTCGCCCATTCTGCCGATAAGGCGGGCGATCGGTTGACGGCGTTGTAATGAAAGTTCCCCTGGAGGGTTCCGAGATGGTGCGGACATATTTTGTCGCGGCCGCAGTCCTGGTTTGTGTAGCGTTTTCGAGCGCGTGCAACGACGCCGGCCTGGTCGGTGACACCGGCAAGCAGAGCCACGCGATCGCGAAGCCGGCGCCGACGCCGACGCCGCCCGCGACCACGAAGCCGCCGCCGGCGACCACGCCGCCGACGACGCCGCCCACCACCGTGCTGCCGCCGCCGACCACGACGCCGCCCACCGCCGTGGTGCCGCCGACGACCACGATCGATCCGCTGACGGACATCGGCACGGGCACCGGCACGGGCAGCGGCCCCGGCCTCGGGACCAGCATCTTCGACATCATCGGCGGCCTGATCAAGACGCTCACCGAAGTCCAGATCGACCAGCCGAACGCGAACGAAGTCATCTTCGGCGGCAACAAGACCTTCCACATCGGGGATGGCGAGTTCAACGCCTCGTCCGAGTGCGCCACCGAGATCCACGCCTATAATCTCAAGGGCACGCGCTACTTCTTCGAGTTCGAGGTCCTGGCGGACGACACCACCGTCGACGTCTCGATCGGCAAGATCTGCGGCGTGGACTACAACGAGTCCAACTCGATCTTCCTGCAGGACGGCGCGACGAACCTCGACCAGAAGCCCCTCAGCAAGGCGCAGGCGACCGCGGCCTTCACGACGCAAAAGCTCAACAAGGGCAAGTTCACGATCCTCGTCGAGTCGCGCGCGACCGGCGCAGAGAACCCGGGGCAGCCGAACGACCACGACGACTACATCGTCGGGCTGGTTAAAGTCCATGGCGACAAGCCCATCAAGCCAGGCAAGGTCGGCGCCCGGCCATAATCCCCGGGTCTCAACGGATCAAACGACGAAGACGCCTATCGCCGCGATAGGCGTTTTTTCATGCCTGCCGTCCAAGCGTTGGACACTGTTTGCCGCGCTTATATCAATTTTTTCAGGCCATTGAGGCTGAGCACGGCCCTTGCAATGCAGTCGGCGGAACTAGAGGATCCGGCAACTGTCGTTGAACGTGGAGTGCTCACCGTGGCTCAGAGTGGAACCCGCAAGGCCAAACAAAAAATCGTGATGCTGCTCGCGGCGTCCCTGGCGCTCGCCGGCGGCGAACTCCTGGTGAGCCGTCTTGGCGTCGCGCCGGTCACGTTGAGCGCGCAAGGCACGGGCCCGATCCTGCCCCTCGCCGCCGACGCCCGCGGCGACGTGCCCTTCCTCGCGGAAGCCGCGCGCGTGCCGGAGCTCGTGAACAAGAAGCCCGAAGACGAGAACGACGCCGGCCGCCTCGCCGCCGAGATGAAGGAAACGCGCGCCGACCTGAGCCGCGCCCAAGGCGAGCGCGCCGTCGAGCTCAACGAGCAGGCCTACCTGGACGGCATCGCTCTTTCCTATTACTTCGCCGACCAGGGCGCCAAAGGCCAGGCGAGCCTCGCCAACGTCCGCGCCCTCGTGATGCAGCACACCAACGCCCTACAGGCCCTGACGAAGGACGAGGCCATCAAGGCCAAGGCCCAGTTCCACGCCAACGCCCTCGCGTTCGTCGCCGGCGGCAACCGCGCCCAAGCCGCGGCGAACCTGGAGAAGCTCGCCAAAGGCCGCCTCCCCGGCGCCCTGAAGGCCCGCGCGCAGCTCCTCGCCGCGATCTACGCCCTCGAGTCCGGCAAGGCGTCGGAGCGCGGCAAGGCCCTCGCCACGATCAGCGCGAGCGCCAAGGCGCTCTCCGCCGAAGGCCAGATCGCCGCCCGCCTGCTCGCCGCCCGCGCCGCCGCCGGCCTCAATCGGAACGGCCAGCGCACCGGCGTGGTCTCCCCTTCCTATAAGAACCAGCTCTTCGCCGCCTCGCAAAAGGTCGACGGCCTCTCGGACGCGAAAAAAGCCCAGGTCCTCCGCTTCTCCGTCGGCGTCTGGCGCGCCGCGGAAGGTGCCGGCGGCTCCTGGGACAAGGTCCCCTTAAAGCTCAGCGCCTTCAACGGCATGATCGAGACCCGCGCCATCGTCGAGCGCTCGGCCCTCGCCGCCTGGGCGAAGAACGACCGCGCCACCGCCCTCAGGAAATACCAAAGCATCGCGGCCGACCTCGCCGGCCGCGCCGAAAAGGGCCCGATCGACCTCCGCATCCTCGACCTCTACCGCGCCGACTACGCCGCGACGAAGCACCCGCACGGCTATGAGCAGGCGCTGCTCCGCGCCGAGAAGGCCTACCTCGATCCCGCCGCCCTCGGCGAGAACACCGAAGCCATGTCCAAGGCGATGGCGCAGGAAATCTCCCGCCGCCACGAAGCCCTGGTCGACGGCGAAATCGCCCGCGTCTCGTCCGCCCACGCCGCGAAGGCCGAGCGCCTCGCCGCGACCTTGCTGGCGAAGACCTTCATCCTCAGCACGGACGACAAGGTGAAGATCGAATCCATGCAGGGCCGCATCGGCGGCCTGTACGCCCTCAACGGCCAGCACCGCGAGGCGGTCTCTGTCTACAAGGAGCTCGCCGACGGCGCCAAGGGCCCGAAACAAGGTCAATACCTGGCGCTCGCGATCAGTTCGCAGTCGGTCCTCGCCGCCTGGCCGAAGGACGCGCCCTGGGCCGGCTTCGCCAACGCGAACCCGCAGGAGCGCGAAGAGCTCCTCGCCCTCTATAAGAGCTACTCCGAAGCCAGCGGCAAGCAACTCGACTGGTCGATCCTCGCGCAAACCGGCCTCCTGCAGACCGCCCTCGGTCAGCCCGACCAGGCGTTCGCCGCCTGGAACGCCGCGCTCAAGAAGGACGCCCGCGGCCTCCACGCCGCCAACGCCGCCGGCTACATGCTCGTCGCCTACCAAAAAGCCGGCGACTGGAACACCCTCGAAGCCCTGGCGCGCCTCTGCCTGAAATCCCAGGTCGCCGCCGTGTTCCGCGGCAAGGGCGTCCCGGTCACGGAATACTTCGAGCTGGCGCTCCTCGAAGGCGGCAAAGCGGCCCTCGACGACGGCAGGTTCAAGGTCGCCGTCGCCAAGCTCAAAGAGTTCTCCGAAGGCCACCCCAAAGCCAAAAACCACGACGAGGGCTTCTTCCTCCTCGCCGGCGCCTACCGCGGCAACGCCCAGCACAAAGAGGCGATCACGACGCTCCTCTCCTTCGTCGACCGCTACCCGGCCTCGAAGTACTACCTCCCGGCGCTCCTCGAGGGCGGCGACTGGTCGGCCCCGATGGCCTACGAAGAGAACGCGATGTTCTTCTACCAACGCTTCGCGACCCAGTTCGCCGCCGACCCGGAAGCGACCCGCGTCCGCGACCTCCTGACCGAGCTCTACCTGGGCCGCGGCCTCTTCGCCGAGGCGCTCCGCCTGCTCGACGCCACCGTCAAGGCCCCGGGCCTCACGGCCGAGAAAAAAGCCGACGCCCTCGTCCAAACCATGTCCATCGAAGAGCGCCAGGGCTCGGCCGAGCGCGCCGACAAGGCCGCCGACCTCCTGATCTCCGCGAGCGACGCCCCCGAGGTCGCCAAAGCCGAAGCCCTCGCCGTCAAATCCCGCAACTTCGCCCGCAAGGGCAACGTCAACGGCCTCAAGGCCGTCGAGGCGCGGATCGTCGCCCTCGGCACGGGTACCGCGGAAGCGCAGCAGGCCCTCGGCGAGACGCGCTACTACCTGGCCGTGGCGACCAGCAAGGCCGTCATCCAGAAATTCTTCAACCTCGAGCTCAAGGACCCGGGCCAGACCGTCGAGCATCGGTACGCCGGTTTCACCACCGCCCGCGCCGCGTTCCTGACGGTGTGCGAAGGCGGCCAGTCGAGCTTCTGCGCCCCGGCCATGCACAAGCTGGCGCGGATCGGCGAAGACTTCAGCAAGACGCTCGAGGACATCGCGATCCAGGAGACCCTCGCCGCGGCGACGGTGGCGAAGTTCAAGGCCAGGAAGCAGGCCATCATGAACGACGTCATGCGGGTCGTGCAGACCGCTGACGACAAAGCCGTCGCGATCGTCGCTCAGGGCTATACCGACCCGGACTGGACGCAAGCGGTGCTGTGGCAGAACAGCGCCGACTGGAACTTCGAACGGGTGAGCGGCGAGGCCGGCAACGGTTACGTCCAATGGTCGACCACGCACGCCAAAGCACAAGCGGAATGAGGGACTACACGATGAAGCGGTTGCTGAAAAATCTGATCCTGCTCGGAACCTCTGTTGCCCTTGGTACGGCTTGCACCACCTTCGGCGGCGCCAAGATCTCTGACGAAAAACTGAAAGGCGACGCCGTCGTCGCGCAGGGCGGCCGCAAGGAGCCCGTCGTCTCGGCCCACGATCGCCGCTACTGGCTCGACATGCGCCAGGCGAAGGCGACGCTGCCCAAGATGAGCGGCGCGCTCGCCACCGGCGAATCGAGTGCCGCGATCGACCTGGCCCGTGAGCACCTCGCGAAACACCCCGGCGACGCCGACGCGCTGACGATGATGGCGACGGCCCTCGCGATGAGCCGCAACTACGACCTGGCCGCCTACTATGCCGCGCTCGTCGAGAAGGCGCGCCCCGGCGACGGCGTCGCGCTAAACATCAAAGGCATGGCCGCCATGCTCCAGGCCAAGGCCCGCATCGCGGACTTCCGCAAGGCCGAGGGCTTCTTCCAGCAGGCGTTCACCGCCGACCCGGGCCAGATCGCCCCGGGCCTCAACCTGGGCGCCCTCCAACTCGAGCTCGGCAACGCCGCCGCGGCCGCCGCGACGTTTGGCGAAGTCGCCAAACGTTGCCACCAATGCTCCGTCGCGCTGATGGGTTACGGAATCGCCTCGTCGCGCCGCCACCAGTATGCGGCCGCCAAGGGCGCCTTCGAGGCCGTCCTCCAAAAGAACCCGATCCATACCGGCGCCTTGTACAACCTCGCCCTGGTTTATCGGAACGGCTACAATAACAAGAAACAAGCGGAAAAGTACCTGGACCAACTGCTGACGGACTCCCGGATCAAGGACCCCTCGGCGCGCGAGCGCGCCCAGACGGTGCTCCGCTCGGTCAAGGCTGAAGCCTCGCCGGAAGAGCGCACCATGATCGTGGACGACGCCGATGCCAAAGACGCCGAGCTGCTGATGACGTCCGGCGCCGAAGGCAGCGCGGCCGACGACGAGTAAGCCTTAAAGCCGGCGGGAGGCCCCCACCGTTGACCAAAAACTCCCAGCGCCACGTCGTCATCCTCGTGGCGCTGCCCTTTTTTCTCGCCGGCTCCTTCGGCTGTAAAAAGGCGCTCGACGTCCGCCATAGCCAGGCCTACATCATCGGCCCCACCTCGGACATCCACCCCGTCGACCGCGAGACCGAGGCGAAGATCGACCCCGACGTGCTGCACGCCGCGGTCCTGGTCGCGACGCACCTCGCCAGCAAGCGCGTGAAGTTCTGCTCGGGCACCCTGATTCCCCCCGAGGCCGGCAGCGAGGCCTACCGCGTCCTGTCGAACCACCACTGCTTCGCCGTGACCGACGCCGACGACAAGGCGACGCCCGCGCTGATCCCCGAGGCCTGCACGGCGACGAGCGCCTACT
>JAYVWD010000906.1:0-4731 GCA_043786345.1 Pseudomonadota bacterium | reverse complement strand
GCCCCGGCCAACCTCGAGCAGGACTTCCTCGACACGGCGATCCCGCTCGACCCGATGTTCGTCTCGGAGCAGACCGACTTCCTGCTCAACAAGGTCGTGTCGCAGTCGGTGCACACCTGGTCGCCGAGCTTCATCGGCCACATGACCTCGGCCATCCCCTACTTCATGCTGCCCCTCGCCAAGATCATGATGGCGCTCAACCAGAACCTGGTGAAGATCGAGACCTCGAAGGCCTTCACGCCATTGGAGCGCCAGGTGATCGGCATGCTGCACCGGCTCGTCTATGAGGGCTCGGACGAATTCTATGCGCAATGGACGCAGGACTTCCACCACTCCATCGGCACTTTTTGCAGCGGCGGGACGGTCGCCAACATCACGGCCCTCTGGGTCGCCCGAAACCGCCTGCTCCCGACGCTCTCGGACGACGGGCTGATCGACGCGCTGCGCCAGAAGGATTTGGACGGCCTCGCGGTGCTCGTGTCGCGGCGCGGCCACTACTCGCTGAAAAAAGCCGCCGACCTGCTCGGCATGGGGCGCAAGAACCTCGTCGCGATCCCGGTCGGCGCCCGGCACAAGGTCGACCTCCGGAAGCTGCGCGACGAGGCGCTCGCGCTGAAAAAGCGCCGCATCGGCCTCGTCGCCGTGATCGGCATCGCCGGCACGACCGAGACGGGCAACGTCGACGACCTCGCCGCCCTCGCCGACATCTGCGCCGAGCTCGGCTGCCACTTCCACGTCGACGCCGCGTGGGGCGGGCCCACGCTTTTCTCGCACCGGTACCGGGGCCTGCTCAAGGGCATCGAGCGCGCCGATTCGGTCACGATCGACGCGCACAAGCAGCTCTACGTGCCGATGGGCGCGGGGATCTGCGTGTTCAAGGACCCGCACGCGCTCGACTCCATCGAGACCAATGCGAACTACATCATCCGCGCCGGCTCGCGCGACATCGGCAAGCACACCCTCGAGGGCTCGCGGCCCGGCATGGCGATGCTGGTGCACTCGGCCCTGCGGATCCTCGGGCGGCGGGGCTACGAGCTCCTGGTCGACCTCGGCATCGGCAAGGCCGGCCAGTTCGCGAAGATGATCAAGGCGACGCCCGATTTCGAGGTCGTGACCGAGCCCGAACTCAACCTCCTCACCTACCGCTTCCTGCCGCCGCTCGCGCGCGCGATCCTGGCCCGCGGCGACGCCGCGGTCCGCTCGGCGTGCAACGACGTGCTCAACACGCTGACCGAAGAGATCCAGAAGGTGCAGCGGGCCCGCGGCAAGACCTTCGTCTCGCGGACGCGCTTCGAGGCGGCGCAGTATGATGACAAGGTCCTCACGGTCTTCCGCGTCGTGCTGGCCAACCCCTTGACCACGCGCCAGATCCTGGCGGACATCCTCGAAGAGCAGCGTGGTTATGGTGAGCGATTGCTCGTCACCGACGGCCACGCCGGGGCGCTCGCCGCGATCGCCGCGGCCAACGGCATCGACCCCGCCGCCGAAACCAAGCCGGCGCTGGGGACGGCGCCGTGAGCCCCGCCCGGCGCGACCACGGCCTCACGAACGCCTGCGCCGGCGCCCGCGCCGTGATGATCGACAATTACGACTCGTTCACGTTCAACCTCGTGCAGTACCTGCAGGAGCTCGGCGTCACCGTCGAAACCGTGCGTAACGACGCCGCGTCGGCCGCCGAACTGATCGCGCGGGCGCCGGACTTCTTCGTGCTGTCGCCCGGGCCCTCGACCCCGGATCAGGCGGGCGTCTGCCTCGCCCTGATCGCCGCCGCGGCGCAGGCCGGCATGCCGCTCCTCGGCGTCTGCCTCGGTCACCAGGCGATCGGGCAGGCCTTCGGCGGCAAGGTTTTGCGGGCGGCTTTGCCGCTCCACGGCAAGGTCTCGCCCATCGCGCATCGGGGCGAGGGCGTCTTTAGGGGCCTGCCGGCGCCGCTGGCGGCGACGCGGTACCACTCCCTAATCGTCGACCGCGCCTCGCTGCCGGCGACCCTGAGCATCACGGCCGAGGCCGACGACGGCACGATCATGGGCCTCCGGCACCGCACGCTCCCGATCGAAGGCGTGCAGTTTCATCCGGAGAGCGTGCTGACCGAGCACGGCCACGCGCTGCTCGCCAACTTCGCTCAGACGGCCTTGAGCGCGCGGCGAAGGCCGACGACGAAGCCGGCGAGATAGACGAGGACGATGACCGGCGTCCATACGGCGACCAGCCGCGGGAGCGCCTCCTCCGCGCCAAGGAGCTGGCTAACGCCGAGGACGGCCGCGCCGGCGCCGATCAGGAGCAGGACGAGGTGGGCGACGGCGGTGTATTTCCCGAGCGCCGCGCCGAGGATCAGAAAGCCGAGCGGCGTGATCAGCACGCCGGCGACGAGGAACGAGCGCGGGTCGCCGTGCTGGCCGACCAGCGCGAAGATGAAGAGCGGCCAGTAGTAACATCCCAAAAAGCAGCCGGCGTACATCGCCAGGTACTTGACCACGGCGTACACGGTGAAAAAGGCGGACGGCGTAGTGGTGGAGTTGCCCGAGGCCATGGGCGGCGCGGTTCCCGTTCGGAGTTCCTGGGTGGCTTGGTCCCATGGTACCAGGAAACGGAACGGAACCGCGAACTTGCCCAAAGAACGCTCAGCCTAGGCTCAGCGCGCGCCAGGGCGGCGCAGGCCGATGTCGAAGCGGATGAACGGCAGCGGCAGGTTGCTCACCGGGTCGGCCGGCAAAAGCTCGCACACGACCTGCGCCTGCTCGTCGGCCGACAGCGCCTGAAGGATCGCGTCGGTGGCGTTGTATTGGTCGCCCTTGAAATAGACCTGGGTCGTAAGCTCGCGCAGGCCGCGCTTGCTGGCGCGCAGGTGGATGTGCGGCGGGCGCTCCCAGTTGGCGTCGGCCGGGTAGTGGCCGGGCTTCACCGTTTTGAAGAGGTAGTTGCCCGAGGCGTCGGTCAACACGCGGCCCCAATACTGGAAGTTGGGATCGAGGGGCAGGCCGCTCGTGTCGCCGGGGTGGCTGTAGCGGCCCGAGGCGCAGGCCTGCCAGATCTCGACGAGGGCGCCGGCCACGGGGCGGCACTGGTCGTCGGTCACGGCGCCGGTCAGGTACATCTGCTGGCCCAGGGGCGTGCCGTTGCGGCCGTCGACGGCGGTCATGTCCCAGTTGGTGTCGGCCTGCGCACGCACCGGATAGAAGGGGCCTTCGGTCTGCTGCGGCGTGGCGTCGGCGCAGGCTTCGGCGCGGTGGGCGGCGAGCAAACCGGCGCCGGCGACGGCGGCCATCGCGCCTTTCAGGAATCCGCGGCGTTGGACCCGGGCGTCATGTTCATGGTCGTGGCTCATCATTGGCTCCCCAAATAAGTTGTGGGCGAACCATAGTCTTCGTATGGCCTGCCGGCCAATGCATTGAGCCAATGCCTCCCATTGGCGCAAGCTATGGAAGATTTCTCAAACGTTTACAGGGTGTTCTGCATCGCGACGAGGCAGGCGGCCATCTTGTTGCGGGTTTCGAGCCACTCCTCGTCGGGCACCGAGTCGTAGACGATCCCGGCCGAAGCCTGGGTCGAGGCGCGGCCGGCGCCGACGTGTAGCGACCGGATCAGGATGGTCGAGCGCAGGTTGCCCTGGAAGTCGAACATGCCGAGGCTCCCGGCGTAGAACTCGCGGCTCACCTTTTCCATTGAATCGATGAGCTGCATCGCGCGGATCTTGGGCGCGCCGCTCACCGTCCCATTGGGGAAGCCGGCGACGAGCGCGTCGAAAGCGTCGAGGCCCGGCGCCAGGTGGCCCGAGACCTGGCTCACCATGTGAAAGACATGGCTGTATTCCTCGACCGTCATCAGCTCCTCGACCTCGACCGTTCCCGGCGCCGAGACGCGGCCAACGTCGTTGCGGCCGAGGTCGACCAGCATCACGTGCTCGGCGCGCTCCTTCTCGGACTCGACGAGCTCCTTGCGCATCGCCAGATCCTTCTCCGGATCCCAGGTCCGGCGGCGCGTGCCGGCAATCGGCCGGTGCGTGACGCGCGGGCCCGTGACCGTCACCATCATCTCGGGCGAGGCGCCGAGGACGTGGTGCCCGCCGAATTTCAAAAAGAACATGTAAGGCGAGGGGTTGAGCGTGCGCAGATGGCGGAAGATGTCGAACGGCCGCGCCGCCGTCGGCACCGACAGGCGGTTGCCGATCTGGATCTGGAAGATCTCGCCGGCGCGGATCTCCTCGAGGCAGCGGCCGGCCAGCGCCTTGAACTCGTCCTTGGTGAAGGCCGAGTCGCAGGCCTCGTAGTCGTGCGGACGGTCGATGGTTTCGAGGGGCGGCGGGCTGTGCGAGGTCTTGAGCGTTGCCAGGAGGGCCGCGAGCTCGGCGCGTCCGGCGTCGTATACGGGGCGCTCGGCGCCGGGCGGGACCAAGGCGATGCGCGCGACGACGAGCCGGCGCGCCAGGTGATCCAGCACGAGGAAGGTGCGCGGCATGAAGAAGTGCGCGTCGGGCAAGCCGAGGCGCTTCGGCGGCGCCGCGCGGCCGCCGCGGACCGAGGGCTCGAGCGCCATCGCGCAGTCATAGCCGAAGAAGCCGGTCGGCCCCGCCATCGCCGCCGCGTCAGGGCCGCCGTGCCGGTGGCCCTCGGGGTAAACGGTGACGAGCTTCGTCGCGGCCATCTTTGCGCGCAGGGCGGCGAAAGGGTCGGCGCCGGCGGCGCCCTCGCCAAGCGTCCACTCGTAAGTCCAGAGCGGGTCGAAGCCAAAGAA
>JAYVWD010000905.1:0-4252 GCA_043786345.1 Pseudomonadota bacterium | reverse complement strand
GCCCGGATGAAGCCCTGGTATCCGAAGGAGCTGTTCTGCGACCCGGATACGGCGCGGACCGTGTCGGAGCGCTGGGGCGCCTACTTCCCTTCGGGCAAGGTGGCGATGGGCGACAGCGACGAAGGGCATCTCGCCTGAAAACAGGTAAGCCCCGGACTCTTAGAAGAGTCCGGGGCACAGCCGTTACGAGAGGGTGCCTCTAAGGTATCTGGCGACGATCAGCCGTTGACGGGCACGATGGTCCATTTCGCGTTGCCGAGGAAGGACTTGCCGTCCCAGCCCGCGATCGGATCCACGATGCTTCCCGTGCCGGTGCCCGGGTTCGTGCCGCTGCCGCCGCTGCCTGGCACCACGCTGCCGGTGCCCGGGTTCGTGCCGGTGCCGTTGTCGAGCGTCACGTCGATCGTCAGGTCCGTCGTGCCAGCGCCGCCGCCTGGGTTCACGCCGCCCGTACCGGTCGGCGGCGCGAGGTTCAATTGGATGTTGTTGTTCACGCCGACGCCCAAGGTGACGTTGGCCTTCTCGCCGTGCAGCTTGAGCGTCGTGCCCTCGTAGATATCGAGGATGACCGTACCCGCCTGGCTCGCCGGCAGGCCCTGGATCTTGATCTGCGCGGTTCCCGCGGTGAAGGTGATCGGCTGCGCCTGCGTCACGGTGAGGTAGCTAAACTTGTAATTCATATTCGTCGTGTCGCCGTAGGCCTTCATCTTGGCTTCGTCGAGCGTCACGGGGATCTCGGCGGTGTTACCACCCGCCCCCGGAGTGACGGTCCCGGTCGGCAAGAGGCGCGCGGGCTGCACTTCGACCACTTTTTGATTGCGGCTGGTGCAGCTTGAAAGTACCGCGGTCAAACCCATGGCGAACACGATGGCGTTTTTGAAGCTCATTGCTGGCATCCCTCTGGCACGGTTGTCGTCACGGCTCATATCTGTACCGGGACTAAAGCAAGAGCCTTGCCAGCCCGATGCGCCAGGACCATCAGGGGGTTACATCCCCGCGAGGCGTCTTGGAGTTTGACAGTGTCCGCCAAACGCGCTATTAATTCGCCCCTTATGAACTTGAGCACCAAGCATTCCCGGTATCTGAGGAGCCTCGCGCACCACCTCAACCCCCTCGTCATGATGGGGAAGCAGGGGGTCACGCCGGCGATCTATAAGGAAGTGGACCGCGGCCTGGCCGATCACGAGCTGATCAAGGTCCGGATCGCCGCCGACGACCGCACGGCCCTGCGCGAGGCCGCCGAGGGCCTGCGCGAGGCGACGAGCGCGGCCCTGGTCCAGGTCATCGGCCGGATCGCGGTGCTCTACCGCCCGGCCCCGGAGCCGACGATCAAGCTGCCGTCCTGAGGCCCCAGGCCTGACAAGAGGGTTGGACACGCGGCGAAACTGTGGAATCATTCTCGAAAAAGGAGAGTCAGCTCCGGCCGGAGCGGCGCCTCAACTCCCGCTCGATGAGCGTCAGCTCGCGGCCCGTCTGGCCCTGAATGGAGGAGTTCTCCTCCGCCCGCCGGAAGAGGTATGGCAACGCCGTGCGCACCGGGCCGTAAGGGACGTACTTCGAGACGTTGAAGCCGGCGTGCGCGAGGTTGAAGGACAGATGATCGCTCATTCCGAGCAGCTGGGCAAACTCGATGCGCGGATCGCGCGGCGCCAGGCCGGCTTTCCGGATGAGGTCGACGAGCAGCCGGTTGGAGCTTTCGTTGTGAGAGCCGGCGCAGAAATGGAGCGTCGCGACGTTGGCGACGCAAAAGCCCAGGGCCGCGTCGAAGTCGCGGTCGGTCGCGGCCTTGTCGGGCTGGACCACGCCGGGTTTGTTGGCGGCCTTGGCATGGGCGCGCTCCCGCTCCAGGTACGCGCCGCGGACGAGCTTGACGCCAAGGGTCAGGCCCTCGGCCTTGGCGCGCGCGTGGAGGGCGCGGAGGTAGGCCAGGCGGTCGTGCCGGTAGAGCTGCACGGTATTGTAGATGAGGGCGCGCCCGCGGTTGTGGCGCTGCATCGCGGCGAAGGCCAGGGCGTCGATCGGGTCCTGAGTCCAGCTATCCTCGGCATCCACGAGCACGCGCACGCCGCGCCGGCCCGCCTCGTCGCAGAGCTCGTCAAAGCGCGCCGTGGCCCGGGTCCACTCGTCCCGCTCGGCGGCCGACAGCGGCTTCCCGGCCTGGACCTTCGCCAGGAGGCCGACGCGGGCGATGCTCGTCACCTTGAAGACGGCGAAGGGCACGCGCTTGTCGCGCGCGGCGTTGTCGATCAGGCGCAGGACCTCGTCCCGGGACGCGTCGAAACCCTTTTCGGTGGCCTCGCCCTCGACCGAGTAGTCCAGGATCGCGCCGATGGAGAAGCGCGCCAGCTGCTCGACGGTCCGCTCGCAGCCGGCGATCGTCTCGCCCCCGCAGAACTGGTCGAAGAGGGTCAACTTGATCAGGGGCGTGATCGGGAGGCGGGCGCGCAGCGCCAGCGTCACGAGCTTCGGGCCCGCCGTGGCGAGGGCGGTGTTGCCCATCGCCATGAAAAGGATCTGAGCCTTGCGCAGGTCGGCGTTGGAGCGGGACTTGAACGCGATCTCGGTGTTGTTGAAGTCGAGCGTAGAGGGGCCTCCGTTTTGAAGGCCCACTTTCGCAGATTCGCGGGTTTCCTGGCAAGCTTGACCGCATGAAGGCAAGTCTTCTCATTGCTTGGGGAATTTTGGCCGGGGGCTGCGCTTCCGAGCGCCAGGTCTCCGAGGCCCTCACCAGCGCGCAGGGGGCCGGGGACGACCACGCGCGGTACACCGACGGGGCCGTCGAGGACGCGTTCGCGGCGACGCCGCCGGCGCTGCTCCTCGTGCTGCTCGGTGGGCACGACAGCTGCGCGCCCGGTCCGCAGGGGCAGCGCATGGCCGCCCCCTTCTTCGCGCTCCGCCGGGCGCTGGCGGCCCGCGGCATTCCCACCTCGTTCCTCGTCAGCTGCTACGGGGCGCTGTCCTACGAGGACTATACGCAGCGCTCGCACGACCGCGGGCGGACCGTGCGCGTCGGCAACGAGGAGCTCCTGCGCCTCGTCGCCGAGGAGGCGCGGCTGACGACCGGGAAAAAGGTCGCCGTCATCGGGCACTCGTACGGCGGCTGGCTCGCGCTGCAGACGGCGCTGGCCCTGCCGCCGGACCTGCGCCTCGTGAGCCTTACGACGATCGACCCGATCTCGCAGCGGGCGTGCGTCCGCCTCCAGCTCGGCGCGCGGCTCGTGAGCTCCGCCCTCGGCGACGACGCCTCGGCCGGCTGCGAGCGCTTTCCCGACGACGTCGCGGCGCCCGCGCGCCGCGAGGTGGCGGCGACCGCGCCCTGGCGGAACTATTTCCAGAAGCAAACCCGGATCTTGCGCTCGGGGCCGGCGCCAGAAGCGGCGCTCAATGCGCTGATCGAGGCGCCGCACGCGACCATCTGCGTGCACCCGTCGATCTGGCGGCGCGCGCTCGCCGACATCGCGGGGGACCCGGTGCCGCCGCTTCACACCGCGGACGAGCGGGTCTTCGACGACGCGACCGCCCGGGCCTGGATCGCGGCCGAGGCCGCCGCGCACCCCTACTCCCTGATCAGCGAGCTGTCGGTGCGCGCCTTCCTGCGCTATGCGAAGCCGAGCTTCGCGCTGGCGCCGCGCGAGGCCGCCGCGGCCATCGCGGTCTACCAGCCGAACGTGCGGCCGAGCCTCGGCCTGGCGCTCCAGTTCTCGCCGAACCACGCCTTCGGGATCGCGCGCTCGCTCGACTTTCTGCCGGTGCGCGGCGGAAAGCTTCGGTCGCGGGTCTCGCAATACGAGTACCGGTACACGCAACCGCGCTGGTCGGTGGACATCTTCTACCACGAATCCCTCGGCCTCTTCGTCGCCCGGGTCCGGCCGCGCGAGGCGGCGCCGTTCCGCGACGCGCTTTTTCGCGGCGCCGCGGCCGCCGACAACCGCCCCGGGATGGCCCTGCGGGCGTTCGGCGCCGGCGGCGTCTGGCTGCTCGACCCCGTCGCCGTATCGCTGCCGGCGCTCCTGACCCAGACGGTGCGCCAGGAGCGCAGCGGCTGGACCCTGCTGCTGGATTCCGGCTACCGCCAGCTGGCCGTGAGCGGCGCGGCCGAGCCCGGCCACGCCGGGTTCCGCGTGCACTCGCTGGCGCTCATGCCGGGCCTGGCGGGCGCGGCCGTGAGCGGCCGGTGGTTCGCGGGCGCGACCGCCGCCTGGGGCCCGGCTTACCGGATCATCGTGCACGGGGCGCGGAGCCTCGCGGAAAG
>JAYVWD010000904.1:0-8873 GCA_043786345.1 Pseudomonadota bacterium | reverse complement strand
GGCGGCACCGGGCTCGGGCTCGCCATCTGCCGGCAGCTCGTCCAGCTCATGGGGGGCGAGATCGGCGTGACGACGGCCCCCGGCCTCGGCAGCACGTTCTGGTTCGTGGTGCCGCTGGCGCCGGCGCCGGCGCTCAATGTGAAGGTGAAGCTCAAAGGCCGGGCGCTGGTGCTCGGGCGCCACCCGCGGCTGGCGGCGGCGATCGCCGAGACGCTCGCGGCGCGCGGGGCGACGGTCACGCTGGCGGCCAATACCGACGAGGCGCGCGCGGCAATCTACGGCTTGCGCGAGGGCGAGGCCTTCGACCATCTGGTGCTCGACCTCGGGCCGCGCGACGCCGACGGGCTCGCCTTCCTCGAAGCGCACGGGGCGCCCGCGGACGGGGTGCGGAGCAACGTGCTGCTCGTGCCGTTCGGCCGCGACTCGCTCCCGGCCCCGCTCGCGCGGCTCGAGACCCAGGGCCTCGTCCTGATGAAGCCGGTCCGGCTCGACCTGCTGCCGGCGGCCCTGCGGCGCGTCGCCGCGGACCAGGAGGACGCGCGCGAGCGGGCCCTCGGCGCGCCGGTGTCGGAGCTCATCCGCATCGCCCCGCGCGGCACGGTGCTCATTGTCGATGACAACGACCTCAACCGGAACTATGCGGCGAAGCTCGTCGGGCGCCTCGGCTTCGTCACCGAGTGCGCGGCCGGCGGCGCCGAGGCCGTGGCCGCCGTCGTTCGGCGGGAATTCGACCTGATTCTCATGGATTGCCACATGCCGGACGTGGACGGATACGAGGCGACGCGCGGCATCCGGGCGATGGGCGGCGGGCGCGGGGCGACGCCGATCGTGGCGATGACGGCGAGCACAATTCCGGAGGACCGGCAGCGGTGCCTCGAGGCCGGGATGAACGAGCGGCTGATCAAGCCGGTCCGCTTCGAGGACTTCCGCCTGCTCCTGGACCGGGTGTGCGGGTCCGGCAACGCGCGGGCCCTCGACGTAGGCCAGACCGAAGGAGACCTGCCGGTCCTCGACGAGGCGCTCTTCGGGGAGTGGCTCGAGACCCTCGCCGACCAGCAGCCGGACGCGATCGAGGCGATTCTGAGCACGCTGGCGCAGGTGGAGAAAAACGTCGCCGTGCTGTGCGCCGCGCTCGCCGTCGCCGACGCGAAGACCTCGGCGGACGTCGCGCACAAGCTCGCGGGCAGCGCCGCGCTGCTGGGCGGGGCGCGGGTGCGGGCGGTGAGCGCGTCGATCGAGCGGATGGCGCGCGGCGGGGACGTGCGG
This sequence comes from Pseudomonadota bacterium, assembly GCA_043786345.1. Classification (GTDB taxonomy): domain Bacteria; phylum Bdellovibrionota_B; class Oligoflexia; order Oligoflexales; family CAIYRB01; genus JANOTL01. The sequence goes on along the minus strand of JAYVWD010000904.1, from coordinate 7,607 downwards.
GCGGCGGTGCGGCTCGGGGCGCCGCTGAGCACGGAGACGGCGGCGTTTGCGGAGCTGCTCCGGAAGCGGATCGCGGCGTGAGCGGCATGGAGCACGGTCCCGAAGTAGTGGGTCACGCCCGCGAGGACGTTGACCTTGAGGTTGACGGTGATGATCGCCTGGGGGACGGGGTTGACAGCCGGGAGCCCCGCGAGGGTCGCGGCGAAGATGCCGAGGCTCGCGGGGTTCTCGAGGCCCGGAATCGGCCCCAACGGGCTGCCCGGGATCGTGCTGCGGTAAGTCCAGGCGGCCGGCGCCGCGACGGCGAGGTCACTGGCTGACGCAGGCGAGGAAGCCGCGAAGGTCGCAGCTGCGATGGGGTATCTCGTCGATCCGGAAGAATGAGTTGTCCCAGGTATGGGCGCGCCCGGCCGTGCCATAATCCCCGGCATCGTCGCTCGTCCAGTCCTTACAGGACCCGTTGACCTCGTCATAGGTGCCGCCGTTCCGGCTGCCGGTCCACGACGTGACCTCGGCGCCGCGGAAGGCGAGCGGGAAGGCCGCGTTGTAGAGCTCGCGGAACCGCAGGCCGCATTGACTGAAGAGGCCGTTGTAAAAATGGCCGTGCGGCGGCTCGACCGTCGGCAGCACAAACTGCTCGCCGACCCAATCGATCGGGATCGGGGGGCCGAAGTCGTCTTTGTCGGGGCGGATCCAGAACTCGTCGGCGTTGCGCGCGTAGATGTAGCCGAGGGTGTTGAAGACGGGGCCATGGATCTGGACCCGGTCCCTAGCGTTTTCCGTCGAGGTGCTCAGGATGGCCTTCCAGGTGCGCGCCGCGTCGACGCTCTTGCCGGCCTCGTTGCAGGCGGCGTCGGCGCCGGCGAGGCCGATCGCAGGACGGACGCGCTGGTGGATCGCGAAGACGAGCTGGTATGGCTTCGCGAGAAAGGCGGCTGGCAACGGGTAAATGCGCGGCTCGGGGATCCCGTCGGAGCGGAAGTCCGGCGGCAGCGCGCAATCGGCCGCCGGCACGACCTGGAACGCGAAGAAGAGCGCCTCGCCGAGCCGGCCCTTCCAGGCCTGGAACTCGGCGTCGTTGCTGAAGTCGTAGTTGGTGAGGCCGGTCTCGCTGCCCCCGCGCGCCTTGGCTTTTGTTTGCGCCGTCGCGGCGAGGGTTTTCAGGTGCCGCTGGTGGCCGCGCTCGATGTGGAAGGCGAAGTGCCAGCCCGAGGTCTCCTCGGTGTCGCGGACCTTGGGCGTGACCTTCTTGCCGTCGTCGAGGGTGATCTCGAGCTGGTAGTCGCTCAAGTCCGGGACCCGCTTGGCGTCCGCCTTGCCCTCGAAAATGCAGCCGAGGAACACCTCGGCCCCGTCGATGTTGTTGAGGGCCGTGGACGGGTCGAAATCGCCGCACTTGACGTCGGCGAGGAAGGCGCCCGCGACGTCCACCGGCGCGATCGCCGGGTCAATCGTCTCGGCGCTTCCCGAGGCGGGCGCGGCGGGCGCGGCCGGGCCGCCGGCGGCCGGACCCTTGCTCACGGAGGTCTCGCCCGTGCCTTTGCTGCACGACACCAACGACAGGGCCGCAGCGGCACTCAAACCGAGGACAAGACGCATGAACCACCCCCAGGACATGGGGTCCGATCGGCATGGAGGCCCCGGAACTTTAAGGTAAATTCCAAAAAAGGGGCGGAAACCCGAGGTTCCGCCCCTTCCTCGCGCGCCGTGGCGCGGCTCATTTCATCGCGTTGTGCAGCATCTCGCGGTACTTCGGCAGGCCCCAGAGCTCGTCGGCGACGAGCAACTCGGCCGCATCGGCCGCCGCCCGGAGCTTGACCCCGATCGGCTGCGCGTCCCGGGCGAGGCTCTGGACCTTTTTCGCCTCGTCTTCGATGTGGTGCACCTTGTCGAGGGCCTCGGCGAGCTTCGCGCGGTAGGTCAGCAGGTCGTGGAGCGTCGACTCCATCTTCGCAACCCGCACGCCGATCGACTCGGACAGCTTCTCGTTCCGCGCCTTCTCGGCGACCACGTAGGTGCGCGTGAGCTGGGTCTCGATGCTCGGGACGACATACTCGTCGACGAGCTCGCCCAAGGTCTGGAGCTCGATCTCGACGGTCTTGACGTAGCGCTCGAGGTTGACGATGTAGCGCGCCTGGATCTCGTCGCGGCTTAAGACCTTCTGGCTGACGAGGAACTCGGTCGCCTTCGGGTCGTTCCACACGGCGAACGCGTCGGCGCTGGTGTCGAAGATCGGCAGGCCGCGGCGCTTCGCCTCTTCGCGCCACTCCTGGCTGTAGCCGTTGCCCGAGAACAGCACGCCGCGGTTTTCCGTGATGAGCTCGCGGATCAGCGCCATGACGGCTTCGTCGCGGGTCGGCTTCTCGCCGAGCAGCTTCTTGAGGCGGACCGAGGCGGTGGCGAAGGCGTCGGCGGCGGCCGCGTTCAGGATCGAGACCGGCACCGAGGTGTTGGCCGAGGCGCCGACGGCGCGGAACTCGAACTTGTTGCCCGTGAAGGCGAACGGCGAGGTCCGGTTGCGGTCGGTGTAATCCTTGGCGACGTCGGGCAGGTGGCTGACGCCCATGTTGATCATCTGGGCTTCGGTGGCCTTCGCCAGGTCGCCCTTGGTGATGCTGTCGAAGATCGCCTCGAGCTGCGAGCCGAGGAAGACCGAGATGATCGTCGGCGGCGCTTCGTTGCCGCCGAGGCGCAGGTCGTTGCCCGCGTTCATGATCGAGGCGACGAGCATGTCGGCGTGCTTCTTCACCGCGCTCACCGTGACGGCGATCATCGCGAGGAAGCGGAGGTTCTGATGGGGCGTGTGGCCCGGATCCAGGAGGTTATCGCCGCGGTCGGTCTGGAGCGACCAGTTGCAGTGCTTGCCCGAGCCGTTGATGCCGGCGAACGGCTTCTCGTGGAGGAGCGCGGTGAAGCCGTGGCGCGAGGCGACGCGCTTCATCGTTTCCATCGACAGGGTGTTGTGGTCGGCGGCGACGCTGCAGTGCTCGAAGATCGGCGCCATCTCGAACTGGCTCGGCGCGACCTCGTTGTGGCGGGTCTTGACCGGGATGCCGAGGCGCCAGAGCTCGCGGTCGAGCTCCTCCATGAAGCCCTGCACCCGCGTCGGGATGGAGCCGAAGTAGTGGTCCTCGAGCTTCTGGCCGCGCGCCGAGCCGGCGCCGAGCAGGGTCCGGCCGCACATCAGCAGGTCGGGGCGCTTGCCGGCGAGGTCCTTGTCGACGAGGAAGTATTCCTGCTCGGCGCCGAGCGTCGCCATGACGTGCTTGACGTCGAGGTCGCCGATCAGCTTGAGGAAGTTGACGACTTCGGAGGAGATGGACTGGACGGAGCGCAGCAGGGGCGTCTTATTGTCAAGGGCCTGGCCGTGGTAGCCGATGAAGACCGTCGGGATGCAGAGCGTGCGCGTCGCCGCGCCCTCGACGATGAAGATCGGCGAGGTCGGGTCCCAGGCCGTGTAGCCGCGCGCCTCGAAGGTGGAGCGCATGCCGCCGGACGGAAACGAGGAAGCGTCCGGCTCGCCTTGAATGAGCTGGCCGCCGGTAAAGCGCTCCAGCACCTTGAGCTCGGAGTAGTTGCTGTGCTGGATCGAGATGAAGCTGTCGTGCTTCTCGGCCGTGAGGCCCGTCATCGGCTGGAACCAATGGCAGAAGTGCGTCGCGTTGTTGCGGACGGCCCAATCCATCATGACCTGCGCGATGGCTTCGGCGGTCTCTTTGCTGATCTTGCGGTTGTTGCCCGTCTCGAGGGACCGCATGAGGTCCTCGTAGGCGCGCTTCGGGAGGCAGTCGCGCATCTGGCCGATGCCGAACGTGAGCTCACCGAAATACTCGGAAACGGGGCGCTGATCGGGACGGGACGGGGGCGTGGACGGATGCAGCATCGTGCGGGCTCCTTTTGTTGCTTCCAAAACGCGGCGGCTTTGAAAACCAGGGTTGGGAATGGCGCCTCCAGGAACGCCGGATGACCGGGCTCCGGGGAAGCGGCTGACGAACTGGAGATTAAATTAAATCCCGCGAAAAGCAAGTCTTAGGGCCGGCCAAAGCCGGCGGTCTAAAGTATTTGGGCACGCTGCCGAAACGCCCCCGAGACCGCTTTGGAATCAAAGGCTTCGGAGTCCCCCATGCTCGACCAGCTCGTCGGCGCCGCCGGCAACAAGATGACCGTCTCCTCCGACGAGAACATCCTGACCCGTCTGCTGAATTCGATCATCGGGGTGCTCATAGGCATCGCCCTCTTTTTCCTCAGCTTCGTCATCCTCTGGTGGAACGAGGGCAACGTCATCGCCGAGAAGGGCGCCCTCGACGAGATGAAAAAGCTGATGGTCAAGGTCAGCGCCGAGACCGTGAGCGAAAAGCAGAACGGCAAGCTGGTCTTCGCCCAGAGCGAGCTCAAGTCGCCCGAAAAGGTGGGGGACACGCCGTTCATCAAGCCCGGGAACTTCCTGGCGATCGAGCGCGTCGTCGAGATGTACCAGTGGATCGAGAAGTCGGAGACCCGGACGGAGAAAAAGCTGGGCGGCGGCCGCCACTCCGAGACGACCTATTCCTATTCGATGGGCTGGGCGACGGGCCGGCAGGCGTCCGAGCAGTTCCACCTGCCGGGCGGGCACGCCAATCCGCCGCTGGCGGTCGAGGCGAAAAAGCGCATCGTCGCCAAGTCCAACTTCGGCAAGTACGACGGCGCCGCCGTCCTCGAGCGCCTGAGCCCGCACGAGAACCTGTCGGTGACCGCCGACATGCTGGTCGCGCCGAAGGACAAAAAGCAGACGATCAACAAGGGCTTGATCTACCTCAAGAAGAACCCCGCCGTCGCCACCGACATGATCGGCGACGTCAAGATCTCGTACCGCGTCGTGAAGCAGGGCAGCTTCAGCGTCATGGCGCGCCAGCTCCCGGGCGGATACTTCGGGGTCTACAAGGCGAAGAACGGCAAGGAGAAGTTCCTCGTCGAGGAAGGCAAGCGCTCGCCGCAGCAGATGATCACCTCCGAGAAGGAGGCGGCGGGCAGCTTCGCGATGATCCTCCGCGTCGTCGGCTTCTTCTGCATGTGGATCGGCCTCAATCTGCTGACGGGGCCGATCGTCACGATGCTCGACGTCATCCCGTTCCTCGGGACCGCCGGCCGCTTCGTCCTCGGCCTGATCTGGGGCGTCGTCGCCTTCGTGTTGTCGATCGTCACGATCGTCGTGTCGATGATCGCGCACCATCCCGTCATCCTCGTCCTGTTCCTCCTGGGCGGCGCCGGCGGCGCGTATTACTACATCAAGGTCTACAAGCCGCAAAAGCAGGCATCCAGCGGCGGCGGCCGCGGCGGGCAGAGCGATCAGCCCGGCGAGACCTCCAACGCGGCTTAAGCCGACATGTCGATCGTGCTCGTCACCGCCTTCTTTAGGAGGTTCCCGTCCGCCGGCGCGATAGCCGCGTCGGAGGCCCACGTCGCGTGGCGCACGCCGACGAGCTCGAACGGGGTGATACGGGTGACGTTCCGTGCGGCCCCTGCCGCGAGACCGCCATCGTGCGCTTTACGTGCACCGTCGCGTCCAGCGTCCGGCCCCTGCAAACGTTTCAGGCGGCTTTCCGGCTCACCCAGATCAGGAGCTTGTCGTCGCCCGAGTCGATCGCCATCACCGCCGCCGTGTCGTTGACCGTAAGCTTGTCGATCGTCGACAGGATGAAGGGCGCGCGCGACTGGGTCGCGGAATGGAAGATGCCATCGCTGCCGAGCAGCACGTTGACCTCGGAGTACCGGGACAGGTCCAGCCGCGCCGGCATGAGGTCGAGGCCCTCGACGACGCCGACCATGTTGCCGCGCGCCCGGAGCGCCTTTACGTAGCGCCCCGCTTCGGTCGCCACCGCGACGAAGCACGGTACGTGGCCCGCCGAGTAGTAGACGATCTCGGAGGCCGAGATGATCGCGAGCCCGATGGTCATCGACTGGAGCTGCGAGCGCCCGAGGAGGAGCAGCGTCTTGTTCACCCGTTCCAGCCACGTGATCGGCTCGAAGCCCTCGTCGAGCGAGGCGGAGGCCCAGAGCGACTGCAGCGCATGCGTGACGAGGGCGGCTTGCACGCCCTTGCCGCTGGCGTCGGCGACGATGACCGCGACGCGGCCCTCGTCGAGCTCGCGGATGCCGACCCAGTCGCCGCCGAGCGGGTGGTATTTTTGCTGGTACGTATGGACCGTGACGCGCTCCGAGATGAGCTGCGTCGGCGGCGGCGCGTACGAATCCTGGATCTGGCGCGCCAGCTCGAGCTGCCGGTCCATCGCCAGGCGCTCGGTCGCGCGGATGCGCTGGCGCGCGTCCCACTCCAGCTGGGCCTCGCCCCGCATCCGCCGGAACCGCAGGTGCTCGCACACCAGGCAGAAGAAGAGGGAGACGGCGAGCAGCAGGCTCCAGCGCAGGGACTCCGGCGTGCCGAGCATCGGGTACGAGCCGATGCCGAAGCAGACGGTGATCTCGACCGCCAGCACCCGCGTCTTCATGATCGGACAGAGCCGCACGCAGACCATCGAGATCATCAGCTCGCACGCGGCCGCCAGCATGAGGTTCGGGCCGCGCCCGTGCGCCGCGAGGTCCAGGACGTAGGCATAGACGGCGACCAGGATCAGCTGCGGCACGATCAGCAGCAGGTCCGAGTGCCTCCAGCCCTTGCGCTGGGCGACGTACCAGCCGAGCATCGCGATTGCCATCATGATGTGGCCGGCGACGAGGATCTGCTTGGCAGGGCCGGTGATCAACGCGACGATGACCAACACGACGAGCGAGGTGACCAGCGCGAAGGTCCCGATCATCCGGGCCGTTTCGCGCGCGTTGCTCGCGACCCAGTCAGCGACGAAGGCCCGCTGCCCGGCGGCGTCCGTGGCGTCCGCAGGCATCCCGGGCGATCCGGGCGCGGGGCTGCCGACGGCAGCGGGGCTGGCGAGGGCCGTCTCTTCTAAGGTGGCGGAAGGCATGGCCAGATATCGGTAGATAAGGCGCCCCGCCTTACGGAAACCTACGAATAGACGGCCCTTGCGCGGCATAGCCGTTCGTTATCGCACCGATAAGGCGGGCAAATTATCCTTTACCTCAACATCCCGTTCGGCAGCCCCGGGCACCCCGGCACCGACGCGGACGTCGCGCACGACTACATGACCGTCAAGACGAACGGCGCCTGCCCGTTCCCCGGCGGCCAGCTCCACCACAAATGGAACTACTTCGGCGGCTTCACCGCGGGCGAGCAGGCCTACGTCGCGCAATGGGTCGCGCGCTGGCCGAATTGACGCCGGAACGAAAAAAGCCCCGGGCGACCCCGGGGCTTTCTCGATTCAGGCCTCGGAACTCAGGGGTAGAAGACCGCGCCGTTGGCCGTCGACGCGCCGCCGTCCAGGAGGCCGCCGGTAATCAGCATGTAGCTGCCGGTCCAGACCGCCGAGTGGTACACGCGCTTGGCCGGCGGATTCTGGACTTCGACGACGCGCCAGCTCCGCGCGCCCGGGTTGAAGGCGGCGACGGCGTTGAGCGTCGTCATCGTGGTGCGCGCCAGATGGCCGCCGAAGATCAGCATCTCGCCGCCGTTCCAGACGGCCGTGTGGCCGTAGCGGCCTTGGACCGCCTCGCTCTTG
>JAYVWD010000903.1:0-6239 GCA_043786345.1 Pseudomonadota bacterium | reverse complement strand
ACCTCCTCGCCTCGCCGACCTCGCCCACGACGGCGTTCAGGCTCGGCGAGAAGACGCAGGATCCGCTCGCCATGTACCTGAGCGACATCTGCACCCTCGCCGCCAACTTAGCCGGGATCCCCGGCCTGTCCGTGCCGTGCGGCTTCGACGCCGGCGGGCTGCCGATCGGCCTGCAGCTGATGGCCAAACCGTTCGCCGAAGACACGCTCTTGAAGGGAGCCTACGCGTATGAGCAAGCCACAAAGTGGCGCGAGCGCGCCCAGCCACGGCTCTGAGTCGGTCTTAAACCGTTACGAGCCGGTGATCGGCCTCGAGGTGCACTGCCAGCTCAAGACGGAGTCGAAGCTGTTCTGCGGCTGCTCGACCACGTTCGGCGCGCTGCCGAATCACCACGCCTGCCCCGTCTGCCTCGGGCTGCCCGGCGTGCTGCCGGTCTTAAACGAGCAGGCGGTGAACCACGCGGTACGGATCGCGCTGGCGGTCGGCGCGACGGTGCGCGAAGTCAGTGTATTCGCGCGCAAACAGTACTTTTATCCGGATTTGCCCAAGGGCTACCAGATCACTCAGTACGACCTCCCCTACTGCAACGGCGGCGGCGTCAAGCTCGCCAACGGCAAGTTCGTGCGGCTGACGCGCATCCATCTGGAAGAGGACGCCGGCAAGAACGTCCACGGCGAGGCGGCGAGCTTCGTCGACGTCAACCGCGCCGGCATTCCGCTCTGCGAGATCGTCTCGGAGCCGGACCTCTCGTCGCCGGACGAGGCGTCGGAGTATCTGAAGCGGCTGCGCGCGCTCGTGCGGGCGCTCGACGCCAGCGACGGTAACCTCGAGGAGGGCTCCTTCCGCTGCGACGCGAACGTCTCGATCCGCAAGATCGGCGAGACGACGCTCGGCACGCGCTGCGAGATCAAGAACCTCAACTCTTTCAAGAACATCGAGCGCGCGATCAGCTACGAGATCCTGCGCCAGGCGGACCTGCTCGACTCGGGCCACGCGGTCACGCAGCAGACGATGCTCTTCGACGCCGCGAGCGGCAAGACGCAGGCGATGCGATCCAAAGAGGAAAGCTACGATTATCGTTACTTTCCCGACCCGGATTTGCGGCCGCTCCACATCGCCAGCGCGCGCGTTGACGCGCTCCGTGCGGGGCTGCCGGAGCTGCCCGAGGCGATGGCCGAGCGTTTCCGCCGGGAACACGGCTTGAGCGACATGGACGCATTGCTGCTCACCTCCGACAAAGACCTGTCACATTACTTCGAGCGCACGCTGGCGGCGGTCGCCGGTAAGGTCCCGCCGAAGATGGCCGCCAACTGGATCACGACCGAGCTCTTGCGCGAGGTGAACGAGCGCGAGTGGGACCTAGCGGCGCCGAAGGTCACCGCCGCGCACATGGCGGAACTGCTCGGACTCATTGGCGATGGCACGATTTCCGGCAAGATCGCCAAGGGCGTCTTTCAGGACATGGTGGAGGGCGGCGGCGCGCCGCGCGCGATCGTCGAGAAAAAGGGGCTGCTGCAGATCAGCGACGAGGGCGCGATCGTGGCGCTGGTGGACCGGGTGCTCCAGGCGAGTCCGGCGCAAATCGCCGAGTACGTCGCCGGCAAGGACAAGGTCTACGGCTTCTTCGTCGGGCAGATCATGCGCGAAAGTCATGGCAAAATGAATCCAGGACTTGTGAACAAGATCCTAAGGGAGCGCCTTGACGCCAGGAAGCCATGAGCGCAATCGACACCGAAATCGCCGCGATTTTCCGCCAATTTAAGGCGGAAGGGCTCTACACGCACGCCTTCGCGGCGCACGGCCGGCTTGGGCAGCCCGCGGTCGATTTCGTGCATGAAGAGGTCCCCGACGAGCGGCGGTCGTTCGACCTGGCGAGCCTGACCAAGGCGCTCGTGACGACCCCGCTCGCGTTCAAGGCGGCGTCACAAAACAATTTATCGTTTAGCGCGACGGTGGGCGCCTGGCTCGGCGAAAAAGGCGCGGACCTGGCGCCGGAGTTGCGGGCGCTCACCGTCGAGGGCCTGCTCCGCCACGACTCCGGCCTGCCGGCCTGGCGCAACTGGTACGTGTGCCGGACGCCGCTGGTGGAGGGGCTCAACCGGGCCGCCGGCGCTATCGACCCTAAACGACCGCAAGTTTATAGCGACGTCGGCTTTTTGCTGCTCGGGCTCGTGCTCGAGCGGCTCGGGGCGGCGCCGCTCGCCATTTTGTACGAGGCGATGGCGCGGGCGGACTTCGGCTTTTCCTGCGCCGCGCGGCGGTTTCACTACGCGCCGCGCCTGCCCGGGATCGCGGCCGAGGCGGTGCCGACGGCCTACTGCGAGATCCGCCAGCGCCGGCTCGTCGGCGAGGTGCACGACGAGAACTGCTGGAGCTTGGGCGGCGAGACGGCGCACGCCGGGCTGTTCGGCACGGGGCCGGAACTGGTGGCGTATTTGCGGGCTTTTTCCGCCTCCGCGCTCGGCGCCCGGGTGCTCGCGGCGAACGCGGCCGCCCGCAAAATCCCGCCGGGCGAGCCGCCGAACCAGCCCTGCCTCGGCTGGCGCCAAGGCGCCGACGGCAGCTCGGTCGGCTTCCACGGCGGCAAAGCGATGGGGCACATGGGGTTCACCGGCACGGCCTTCTGGATCTATCCGGAGACCGCCGAATATGCCATCTTGCTGACCAATCGGATCGTGAGCGCGCGCGTCAATCCGGCCATCGTCGCCATGCGGCGCGCGGTTTTTTCGGCGTTCGGGCGGCGCAGGCTCGGCTAGGTCCCAGGGATGAGCGAACATCAGATCGTCGTGATCGGCCGCGGCATCGCCGGGCTCGCGGCGGCATTCGAGCTGAAAAAGGCGGGGTTTCCCGTCCGGGTCGTCGGGCCGGCGCGGGCCGCGGAGCCGCCCGGGGTCGGCACGCGCGCGGCGACCGGCATCAGCGCCATGAAGGGCGCGGTACTGCCGCAGAAGGCGCTCTTCGCCGCGAAGGCGGCCGGGCATGCGCTGCTGCCGGCCTGGCTCGACGAGGTCGAGCGTATCGCAGCCGGGCCCTTGATCCCGCGGACGTTCGCCGGCGTCAGCGAGCTGTTCTTCGATCTGACTGGATACGAGGGGATTCGTGCACGGGTTTTCCACAGGAAATTCACCGGTTGCTATCGTGCCGAAGTCCTCGATCCTATTGGATTAATGAGTCGAGGCGGCGACTTGTCCCCGTTCGGACTCGCGCCGCGCGGTGGATTCTTCTACCCGCGTGACGGCTGGTACGACCCCGAGGCGGCGCTCATGGCACTCGAGGCGGCGCTCGCCAACCTCGGGGTCCCGTTCACCGATGCCGCCGTCGAAAGGCTCGCCGAGCACCCCGACGCCGGTCTCGAAATCCGAGCGGGAAATGGCACCTTGCGATGCCGCGAGGCCGTCCTGGCCGCCGGCGTCTGGACCGATCGGATCCTGGCGGCCTCGGGGATCGCCGCCCTTCCCGCGCAAACGGCGTTTGCTGGCGAGACCTTGCGGGGCAAGGGCTCCGGGGCGGGGACCGTCGTCACCACGTTTAACAGGACGAGCCTCGTGGCGATCGGTGGGCGCATCCAGTACGGATCGACCTGCTACCCCGCCGCCTCGCTTTTTGCCGGGCCTGACGCCGGGAAGGTCGCCGAGCTCCGGGCCCGGTACGAGGCCCACGCCCCCCTCCCCGCTTTTTCCGAGGTCGCCTTCGGCCTCCGGGCCCGGGCCCCCGACCGTCTGCCGACCGTCGGTCCGCTTTTTTTCCCCTCCGGAAACCGCCGCTTCTGGGTTTTGACCGGTCTGTACAAGAATGGCCTCCAGCTAGCCCCCCTATTTGCCCGCGACCTATGCCGTTTTCTGACCACCAGCACCCCCAATGGACCGTTCCTTCCAGCCCGCTTCGCCTGATCCGGCCTGCCGCGTCGCCTCCCCGCTTTTTTGTGCAGTTTGTACCCAGCAATTTTTGCCCACTTAAGTGGCACGGCATTCGCTTTTGTACTGGGCAGTCCCCCGTCAAAGGGCGGATCGGCCTGTCAGTCCTGTGGATAAGTTGTTGATAGCAGAGTTGATATCTTGGGAGCGGAATATGAAGCGGTTTGGCCAAACGTCTAGAATCCTGACCCTTGTCGTAGCATTCAACAGCCCGGCAGCTTTCGGGCAGGCGTCCGGGGCCCGCTGTGTGGCCGACCTCGGTCGGGTCGACGCCAACTTCTGCCTGAGCGCCGCGGCGACCTCCCTATCCTATAGATGGCAAGCCAACGATGCCGGCTACGACCTGGTGGCCAAGGCCTGCCTGATCAACGACCAGGGCCTCGGCAACCGCCGCGACACGATCTTCGCCCTCGACCGCAGCCAGAACCTCTGGGGCCTCGATGCCCAGAACAAAAAGCTCGGCGCCGACCAGATCTCGACCCTCAAAGCGCTCCTCGAGAAGCTCCGGGCCGAGGCGCAGGCCGCGCCGGCGAAGGCGCCGATGATCGGCGTGATGATGTTCTCGAACGAGGCGGCCTGTACCGTGTACTCCGGGGCGCCGATCGCCGTGAACCGCAGCTTTCCCTGCCTCTACGTCAAGGCGGCCTCGCTCGCCGACGACGCGCAATACAAGCTCCTCACGGCGTTCCTCAAGGACGCCGACGGCAAGTACGCCCAAGGCGGCGCCGCCTCCACCAGCGACTTCGGCATCGTGGCGGGCCTCGTCGGCGCCAACGCCTTCGGCCTCGGTTCCTCGCACAAGGCCGGCCTCGTGCTGATGAGCGACGCCCGCTCCTATAGGGGCGCGGCGAACGACCCTTACGCGTACCTGCGCATCGCCAGCTATACCGCCGCGCAGAACGACGGCCTCAACGCCTTCAGCGTGCCGACCCTCAAGGGCTATCAGCTGCTGTTCGCGCTGAGCCCGGTCAAGCCGCCGGTCTTAGGCGACACCCACACCGACGCCTACGACACCATGTGCGCGACCGCTGGCGCCTCGGCGTCCGACTGCCAGGCGCCCTCGGTCATCGACGAGCCGCGGACCTGGCCGGTGAACAAGCTCGATCCCAAGGTCTACGTGGCCTCGCTCGCCGCCGCCATGGGCACGCCCGCGGCCGACGCGCAGTTCGAGCTGACGGACAAGCCGGCGTTCGAAGCGGCGATGGAAAAGCTGCGTATCACTGAAACCGGCGCCGCGCCCGTTTCCGCCGTCTCCTTCCGCGTCAACGGCGGCGACTTGAAACCCGCGACCCTCGACGGCACGCGCCTCACCGTGCCCAACCTGCCGGTCGGTCAGGAAAACAAGCTCGAGCTCGTCCTCAAGGTCGGCACCGGCGACGTCACGATTCCGGTCACGATCACCACGGAAAAGGTCGCGTCCCAGCACGCGGACTTCCAGGACAAGGAGATGTTCTGCGCGGCGGAAATCGCGCCGGCGACGGAGAGCCCAAAATTCAGCCTGAAAGACCTCCAAGGCGGCTCCGGCAGTTGCGGCGCCGTCCCGGGTAAGGCCGGCAGCGCCAGCACGAACGCCGCGGCGCTGATCGCGCTCCTCCTCTTGCCGCTGTTCGCCGCGCTGCTGCAGCTGCGCAAAAAGCGCCTGGTCCCGGCGGCGCTCGTCGCGGCGGCGGCGCTTTCCGGCACGGCGAACGCGGCCGAAGGGAAAGGCCTCAACGCCCTCAATTACCGCCCCGTCGTCGACGGCGTCGCGACCACGGAAAGAGCCGCGGTTCCTGAGCCGGGCCAGTTCAACGCCGGCTTTTACATGGACTACGCGAACGATGCGATCGAGCTGTCGGCCGACAAAGGCAAGCGCCTCGGCTCGGTCGTCGACAACCTCGTGACCGCGCACGCCGCCGCGAACGTCGGGGTTTTCAAGCACGTCGCGCTCGGCGCGCACCTCCCGGTCGTCTATAAGACGGACCTGAACCGCCGCGTCGCCGGCGCGGACGCGGACGGCGAGAAGAAGGGCGAGCTGAGCGACGCGGCGGTCACGCTCAAAATCAACATCCTGAACCAGCGGGCGTTTTCCCTCGGCATCATGCCGATGGCGACGATCCCCGTCGGCAAACCCGGGGACCTGACCGGCGACGGCGCCGCGAATTTCGGCGGTTACATCGTGTTTTCCGGCGCCGAAGGCAATATGAGCTGGGCCGCGAACCTGGGCTACATGCACCGCCAAAAGGCGCTCGAGCTCGACGACGACCGCGCGCACACCGTGACGATGCGCGGCCAATTCCAGACGATGCTCGGGCTGGACTACAGAGTGATCCCCATCCTGACGGT
>JAYVWD010000902.1:0-5409 GCA_043786345.1 Pseudomonadota bacterium | reverse complement strand
TGGGCGCACTTACCCGAGGCGAAGAGCCCCTGCACGTCGGGGCCTTCGAACAGCCGGGCCGAGGCGAGGCAGGCGTTGCAGTCGGCGGCGCCGACGATGACGAAGAGGTACTCGCCCTTGAACTGGTCGGCGAGCGTCGTCTTCGCGGCCGACACGTCGGTCAGCGCCGGATTTTCGGCGACCTGGGCCGGCGAACCGGGCTGCGCGGGCTCGGTCGGTTGAATGGGTTGAACGGGCGGCGTCGGCGGAACGGGGTGCTCCGGTTGCGCGGCAGCCGGAGATTCGCGATCTTCTCGAGCGGCAGGTCCGACATCGGCGTCCGGCCCGTCTCGAACGTGAAAGACGCCTTCTTCGCGTCCGAAGCCTCGGCAGGCACCCCTTTCGCGGCCGCGCCATCGCCCGCCGCGGTCGCCTTGAAGCGCACGCAGCCAGCCAGCACGGCGGCGAAGAGCACGAGATAAACCCTCATTTGCCCTCGCGACCCGTAAAAATACAGCTTATTTGCAGCGATGCAGCCAAGAGCAAGAAGCATTCCGGCGAAAAAACCGGTGATTTGGCGCCCCGAGACGCCTCGGCGCCGTCGAGGGCTTTGACGGCGTCGCGAACGTCGTCGCTCCAGGGTCAAAGGTGCGGCCGGCGGCGCTGCCGGCCGAGGAAAGCACTTTCCGGCGCAGTACCGGCTTGTTAAGCTCCCGCCATGATGAAGCCCTCCCAAGCCGCCGTGCCCCTCGGCGCCGTCCTGTGCCTCCTCCCGATCGTCCCCTCGTGGTTCGCCCTGCTGGTCGGCATCGTGATCGCCGTCAGCCTGGGAAATCCGTGGCTCGTGCAGACCCGCAAGGTCACGGCGAAGCTCCTCCCCTACTCGGTCGTCGGGCTCGGCGCCGGCATGGACCTCGGGGTCGTCGCCCGCGTCGGCATGCAGGGCATCGGCTATACCGTCGTCGGCATCGCCTTCGCGCTCGGCGCCGGCTGGCTTCTCGGCAAGCTGCTCCGGACGCCGCGCGACAGTTCGATCCTCATCAGCGTCGGCACCGCCATCTGCGGCGGCAGCGCCATCGCCGCCGTCGGCCCCGCGATCGAGGCCAAGTCCCAGGACATGTCGGTCGCCCTCGGCACCGTGTTCCTCCTGAATGCGACCGCCCTGGTGATCTTCCCCTTGATCGGCCATCAGCTCGGGCTCACCGAGCCACAGTTCGGCCTCTGGGCGGCGCTGGCGATCCACGACACCAGCTCGGTCGTGGGCGCGACCATGCAATATGGCCCGCAGGCGCTCGCCATCGGCACCACGGTGAAGCTGGCGCGGGCCCTGTGGATCGTCCCGGTCACGCTGCTGTTCGCCTACGCTCACGGGCGCCATAGCGCCAAGGCCCCCGGCGCCACACCCAAGGCGAAGCGCCCCTGGTTCATCCTCGGCTTTCTGATCGCGGCCGCCGTCGTCACCTGGATCCCGCCCCTGCAGGATGCCGGCAAGGTCATCGAGATGGTCGCGCGCCGGTGCCTGGTCGCGACGCTTTTCCTGATCGGCGCGAGCCTGACGAAGGAGGCACTGAAGAGCGTCGGCTTCCGGCCGTTCCTGCAGGGGCTCCTGCTTTGGCTCCTGGTGGCGGCGACGACGCTCGCCGCGGTGCTGGCCGGCTTGATCGGGTTCAACCCCGCTTCCTGACGCCGGCGGCGCTCCGCCCGCTGCCTTTGGTCCGCGCCGTGGATCGGCACGCCGATTGCACTGCTGACGCGGCGAACTGACTCGCAACGAGGAGGGTAGATCCATGGGCATCATCGGAACCATCATCGTCGGTCTCGTGATCGGACTCATCGCGAAGCTCCTCATGCCGGGTCGAGATCCCGGTGGCTTCATCGTGACGGCCCTGCTCGGCATCGCCGGTGCGTTCGTCGCGCACTTCATCGGTCGCGCCATGGGCCTCTATGGAATGGATGAGCCAGCCGGCCTCATCGCTTCGGTGCTGGGCGCCATGATCCTCCTCGGGATCTACCGCGTGCTCATCGGCCGCAAGCAAATGATCACGTGATCTGACCGTAATCCAAATGCGGAGGAGAATGCTCATGAGAGGTAGCAAAGCCAAGGACACGGACAAGCAGAAACGCCAGGCCCGCCACGTCGAGGCGGGCTACGAGGAGCGCGGCGCCCCGAAAAAAGAGGCCGCGGGGCGCGCCTATGCGACGGTGAACAAGGAGTCGGGCGGCGGCAAGACGGCCGGGTCGGGACGCGGCAAAAAGCGCACGACGATCGGCGCCAAACGCGGCGCCCGGATCAGCGGCGCCACCCGCACGACGCGGCGGGCCGGCAGCGGCGTCGCCAAGCGCAAGAGCGCGACGAAGGCCGCCGCCACGCGCAAACCGAAGAGCGCGAGCCGGGCGGCGCCGGCCCGCAAGGCCATCGCCAAAAGGAAGCGTATGGTCGCGGTGAAACGCGCGACCGCGCGCAAGCCCACCTCACGGCGCAGCCCGGCGCGGTAATCGCGCGCCCGCCCCCCTTGGGCGAGGGGCGGTCGCCCGCGCGGCCGTCCCCGTCGAGCTCGCGTTCCGCGTTCGTCGCGAAAACGCTTCAGCTTGTCATCGATTTCCGACAGCGGCGCCCAGGCGGCGGGTCGAGGCGCTGCCGAAGTATACGTCGTAGCTGCGGCACCCCGCCGCTCCGCACGCGCGCGGTCCGAAGAAGCGCGATCGCAGCTTCACCAGGTTGCCCTCGGGCAGCCCGCCGCTCTGCACCACCTGCGCCGCCGGCACCGACTCGGCTCCGGTCGAGATCCGGGTCATCCCGAGGCTGGCGAGGGAGCGCAGAAGGCCGTGAGCCCGTCCTCCAGGGCTTTGATCCGGGCGGTCTGGGCCGCCGCCTGGGCGTCGTTCGCCGCGAGCCGGACGGCGATCGCCGAGAGCCGCCGCAGGTCGGCGCGCATCGCCGCGAGCATCGCGGCATCGCCGGTGGACGACGCGAGCCGGGCCGCGAGCTGCGGATCGAAGCCCGGCGCGCCGGCGCCGACCGTGTCGTAAAGGAAGGCGCGCCGCGCCTCGGCCGTCAGCAGGTACCCTTTGAGGCGCACCGTAAGGTCGCCGTCGAGGGCCGCCGCTGCGGCGGCGAGCTCCTTGCGCCGGGCGTCGAGGGCCGCCGCTGCGGCGGCGAGCTCCTTGCGCCGGGCGTCGAGGGCGAGCCCCGCGTCGCGCACCGCTTCGACCGCCGCGAGCGGCGCGGCGGCGAGTGTCGTCCGCAACCAGGGGCCGACGGCTTGCTGGCAGGCGAGCGGCAGCCCTTCGGCGTAGCCCTCGTTCACGCGCGCATCGAGCGTCGCGAGCTGGTCGCCGAAGGCGTTGACGCCTTCCTCGAGCAGGGTCATGTCGGCGGCGAGGGTCGCCTGCGAAAGCGTGACGTGCGTCAACCGCTCGTCCCACTGCTTGGTTACGGCGGCGAGCTTGGTGTCCACGCGCGCCAGGACGTCAGACCGCAAGCCTCCTCGCAGACGCCGAAAAAGCGTTGTCAGGCCACGTTTGCTGCCCCTGCGGCGAGGCGCTCGAGGCGGCGCTGGCGCCCGAGGACTTCGCGGAATTCCTCTTCGACGCGGCGTAAATCGCGGCATCGATCCTGGCACGGAAGATGCTCCAGCTCTTCCATAATCGGGAGACCGCATGGAATCGTTTTTCGCGTCGTTCGCCACTCAAGCCGCAAGGGTCATGGGCTCCGCCTGGTCCTTCGTGATCGCCGCCCTGGTCATCCTCGTCTGGGCCGTTTCGGGCCCGATGTTTCACTTTTCGGAAGTCTGGCAGCTCGTCATCAACACGAGCACCACCATCGTCACGTTCCTCATGGTCTTCCTGATCCAAAACACGCAGAATCGCGAGTCTCGTGCCGTGCACCTCAAGCTCGACGAGCTCCTGCTCTCGATCAAGGAGGCGAGTAACGACATGATCGACATCGAGGAGCTGTCGTCGGGCGAGCTCGAGGTCATCGCCGCCCGCATCAAGGACGCCAAGGCGAGGGGCGGGAAGGTGACCGTGGCGGACGTCGGGGCGGTCGCGGCCCAGGTCCGTCCCGACGGGAGGCGGATGAAGCGCCGGTCCGTCGCAAAAAAAGACGAAACACCGGGATCGCACTGAGCCGACGCGCCCGGGGGAAGAGGGGCGGCGGGCCGTCCGGGGCGATCCGCCGCTTGCGCAACCGGGTCCGTCGTTTCATGACGCTCCTCCGGGATTTGCCGTGCCTTTTGGCTGCAGCAACCGTGCCGCTCCGCGGGCGGCCACGGCGGAGCGGGACCATCATGAAGGTTTCTGACGACATGCTGCCCGCTGGCTTCAGGTTGTATGGGCCAGGCTGCGATCTCAGCGGAAGCCCTCTTGCTCCAAAGCGTGCCGGTGCATCAGCCGGTAGATGTCGCTGCGGTAGCGCCCCGAGATGCGGGCCGTCTCCGACACGTTGCCGCCGCTGATCTGCAGCAGGTGCCGCAGATAGGTCTTTTCGAACCGCTGCTTAGCCTGCGTCAGAGGCAGCGAGATGATCTCGCGGTCGACGGCCGCGGCGACCCCGAGGCGCACGCCCCGCGCCGCCTTGCCCGGGGCCTGGAAGAGGTCGTCGACCCGCATCACGTCGTTCGTCGCCAGGCCGACGGCCCGCTCGACGGCGTTCTGCAGCTCGCGGACGTTACCGGGCCAGTCGTAGGAAAGGATGCGCTCGAGCACCGCGCCCGACGGTGACCGCACGCTCCGTCCGAAGCGCAGATTGAGGCGTTCGAGGAAGTGTGCCACGAGGGGCGGGATGTCCTCTTTGCGCTCGCGCAGCGGCGGGATGTGGAGGACCACCACCGAAAGGCGGTAAAACAGGTCCTCGCGGAACTGCCCGCTTTTCATGTCGCCCATGATGTCGCGGTGCGTCGCGGCGAGGAGCCGCGTGTTGACCGGGATGGGCGTGCTGGAGCCGACCGGCACGACGCTGCGCTCCTGCAGGACGCGCAGAAGCTTCGTCTGCAGGATCACCGGCATATCGCCGATCTCGTCGAGGAGCAGCGTGCCCTTCGAGCAGATCTCGAAGATGCCTTTGTGGTCGGACTTGGCGTCGGTGAAAGCGCCCCGCACGTGGCCGAAGAGCTCGCTCTCGAGCAGCGACTCCGGGATCGCACCGCAGTTGATCGCCTCGAAGCGCTCGCCGGCGCGGCCCGAGGAGGCGTGGATCGCGCGCGCCACGACCTCCTTGCCCGTCCCCGATTCGCCGAGGATCAGGACGGTCGAGTCGACGTGCCGCAGCCGGTCGATCATCGAGAGCGTGTGCTGGATGGCGTCGGAACGGCCGATCAGCCCGTAGGCGTTTTCGCGCGTCGGCTCGGCGGGGCTGAGCGGCGCCCGGTCGAGAAGCGCGGTCTGCACGGCCTCGAGCACGCGCTTCGGGTCGCAGCCGCGCGGGAAGTA
>JAYVWD010000901.1:0-2697 GCA_043786345.1 Pseudomonadota bacterium | reverse complement strand
TCGAAGACCGGCGTCGTGAAGCCCGTCTGCTCGTTGCGCAGCACTTTCCCGCCCTTCCCGAGCAGCACCCAGTCGGTGACGGCCTGGTCGCGCGACAGGCTCTTCTTGTCGTGGCCGATGAGGGCGCGCAGTTCGGTAAACAGCGACTTGTTTTTGAGGTCGGCGAGCCCGAGGGCCCGGGCCAGCGCCGCGACGGACGGGACCACGCGGGCCTGCTTCAGCTGCTCGAGGAGGTAGTCGGCCTCGGGGCGGGAAAGCGTCGAGACGCGGCGGCTCAGGATGATCGCGAAGACCATGCCGACCGCGACCGCCTCGCCGTGCAGGAGCGTCGCCGCGCCGCGCGTCGCCTTTTGGCTCAGGACCTCGAGCGCGTGCGCGAGGGTGTGGCCGAAGTTGAGCGTGGCGCGGCGGCCGTTCTCGGCGGGGTCCTCGGCGACGACGTCGGCCTTGAAGCTGATGACCGCCGGGAGGAGGCCGGTCAGGGCGGCGGCGTCGTTCCGCGCGAGCGCCAGGGTCAGCTCCTGCGCCAGGATGCTGTTGCCGGCGAGGAACGCGTGCTTCAGGCATTCGGCGCCGCCCGCCTTGAGCTCGCGGGGCGGGAGGGTCGACAGGAAGCCGGGCCAGACGTCGACGGCGCTCGGGAAGTGGAAGGCGCCGAGCTGGTTCTTGCCGAAGGGGCTGAAGTTGACGCCGGTCTTGCCGCCGACGCAGGCGTCGGCCATCGCGAGCAGCGTCGTCGGGACGAAGCGGACGGAGGCGTTGCGCAGGCTCGCGGCGAACCCGGCGGCATCGCACAGGATGCCGCCGCCGGCGGCGACGAGCGGGCGTTTACCGTCCCAGGCGCCGAGGATCCGGGCGACGATCCCGAGGGTCTTCACGTGTTCGCTGGTGTCGAGGACGAGGGTGTCGGGCGCCGAAGACGCGAGCGCGGGCCAGGCTATGGCGACGTTGGCGTCGACGACCAGGAAGTCGCTGCCCGCGGTGAGCGCCGCCGGCAGCTCGTCGCCGGCGCTGATGCGGATCTCGTAGCGGCCGGCGGCGGAGCTCGGAGCGAGGCCGAGCGCGGCCTCGACGCGGTGCGCGACGCCCCGCTTGAAGACCTTGGCCGCCTGAAGGAAGGGGGCGGCCTCGGCGGGCGTCAGCTTCTTCGAGGTCTCCCAGCCGCAGCTTCTCGCCAGACGGCGCTGGAAGCCGAGGCGCAGGGCGGCGACCGTCCGGGCCGGCCAGCCGAGGGCGGCCTCGATTGCGGGGTCGCCCGGCTCGACGGCCTCGTCGGGCGGGAGCGCGTCCCAACGGAACCAGGTCGCCGCCTTGGTCGGGGGTACCGGCATCGACCAGTTGATGACGAGCGATTGCGAGGGGTTCGACAAGGAAAGCTCCGCGCGGGGAGTTTTGTTTTTATCTTTTATATTGTGTAGTTATAGCATGTCCCCCCCGGGGCGGCAAGGCCCCGGAGCACTCAAGTCGGCCCCGCGCGCGCCGATAGGAAGGTGCCAACGAGTCGTTCAGTCGAGCAGGTCACGGCGGGAGCCACGGTACGACCATGGATAATCGTAAGAATCTCTTTCCCAGGGCTGACAAATCGCTCCGGCGCCAGATCGAGTCGATCAAGCGCCAGAAGATCGTGAACAAAAAGGTCGTCAGCCTTTCGGATTTCCGCGAGCTCCGCCACAAGGTCGACCTGCGGTCGATCCTCGTCGTCGACGACGACGAGATCATGCGCAACGCGCTCAAGCGGATCCTGGAGAACGAGGGTTACAAGGTCATCCTGGCCGTCGACGGCCTGGAGCTGTCGAAGATCCTGGAGACGACGCGCCTCGACCTGATCCTCCTGGACGTCAACCTGCCCTGGGTCGACGGCTACGAGCTGTGCCGCCTGATCAAGGGACACAACGCCCTTAAGGACGTGCCCCTGGTCTTCGTCTCCGCCCGGAAAAGCAAGGACGATATCCAGTCCGGCTTCGAGGCCGGCTGCAACGACTACGTCACGAAACCCTTCGACATCGACTACATGACGGGCGTCATTAACAAGTTGCTCCTCAAGTCCAGTTGAGGCTTGACAGTCCGCGAGGGGTCAGCTACCTATGGATTTCTACTGGGCTTTCTGGCCCTGTAGGGATTTCGGCGCTGTTCCTGAGTAGCTCAGTTGGTAGAGCAGGTGACTGTTAATCACCTTGTCGCAGGTTCGAGTCCTGCCTCA
This sequence comes from Pseudomonadota bacterium, assembly GCA_043786345.1. GTDB lineage: Bacteria > Bdellovibrionota_B > Oligoflexia > Oligoflexales > CAIYRB01 > JANOTL01. Next base: position 497 of record JAYVWD010000901.1, on the reverse strand, counting down.
GGAGCCACTCCTTCCAGTGGTCCAAGTTTCGACCCCCCGAGTAACACTCGGAAACCGCGTTTCCCGCCATCCCCGCTAGTGTAAATCCAGGGTTTTTCAGCATCACAGTGATCTTCCCCGTACCGATCCGGACTCTGTCCAAGGCTTCGGCCAGGTAGGCCTGTTTCGCCGGCAAAGGCAGCTCGTCGAACTCGTCGTTGATCTGACTGAGTGCCGTCACGACGGCGTCGGGGTTTATGGCGGTGCTGCGAGAGTCGTCACGTCCCCGGCGCAGCTCGGCGATCTCACGCTCGATCTCATCTTTTTGGGCCTGGGCTCGGCGGGCCTTGTCGATCCACATACGTTTCTCGTCGTCGGACTGCGCGCTGATGACGAAGTCCGTGACCTCGTCGATCTTCTTGATGGCCGCCGCGACGCGCCTCGCAGCACCGGCGAGCTCCGCCTCGAAGTTGGGTCGCTTGGCATTGAACTCCTCGTTCGCCTTTCTCGTGAGGTCG
>JAYVWD010000900.1:0-8971 GCA_043786345.1 Pseudomonadota bacterium | reverse complement strand
GTTTTCTCTTCATTTCCAAAGCCATGCGCCGCGGCCTCGCCGGGTGCGCCGAGCGCCGTCCGCTCGCCGTCGTCGCTGAAGACGGTCTTGGTGAACTGCCGCGTCGCCTTCTCTGCCGCTGGGAAATGCTCATCCACGGCCTGATGCAGCAGCACCAGGATGCGGGCGACGATCGCCTCCTCTTGCGAGGGCGTGAACTCGAGGATGCGGTTGGTGGCCATCGGGCGCGCTACTCCTTCAGGCCATTATAGCACTCGACTGGAGCCGAAATCAGACCGTCGCCTCATCGGCGCTCTGGCCGTGGCATTTCTTGTACTTTTTGCCTGAGCCGCAAGGGCAGGGGTCGTTGCGGCCGACCTTCGCCGCCTCGCGCTTGAGCGGGGCCTGCTGGGCCGCGCCGCGCTGGGCCTGGGGCTCGGGGGCGGCTGGACCGCTGCGCGAGCCGTGGTAGACCATCTTGCTTTCGTCGGGACCGCGCTGCTGGGGGAGTTTGAACGCGCCGTCGCCGCCGCCGTTGGGCGGGGCGCCGTTGGTCGCGCCGTCGGCGCGCGCCTGGGCCCGCTGCTGCATGCGGAACTGGTGCATCTGCGCCGCCCTGGCGGTGCGGTCCTTGACGAGCTGGCCGCGCCGTTGCGCCGTCGCCGCGGCGGCTGCGGCCTGCGCCGCCGCCATCTGCTCCTCGTCCAGCTCCTCTTCGTCCTCGTCCACGCTGCCCATGATCAGGGGCGCGTTCGGCGCCGGGTGGCGCATCTGCATCGCCGACTCGTCGGGACCGCGTGCGGCCTGCTGCTGCGCCACTTGCGCCGCCTGCGGCTGGATGTCGAGGGCGATCAGGGCCGTGGCGGCCTCCTCTTCGATCCGGACCATCATCTCCTCGAAAAGGCGGAATGCCTCCTTCTTATACTCCTGAAGCGGGTCGCGCTGGCCGTAGCCGCGCAGGCTGACGCTGTCTTTCAGGGTGTCCATGCCGAGGAGGTGGTTTTTCCAGGCCTTGTCGATGACCTGCAGGAAGACCCAGGACTCGAGGCGCTTGGCGTTTTCTTCGCCGATCGGCTCGAGCTTCTTTTTGTAGAACTCCCAAACCTGGTCGGTCGCGACGTGCGCGAACGCGTCGAGCGTCTGCTCGTCGCCGGGCTTCGGCGCGATCTCGACCGAGGTGTGGATGACCGCTTTGAGCTTCTCGTTGACGTGCGGCAGGTCCCAGGCCGCGCCGCCGGTCTGCTCCGGCGAGACCTCGGTCAGGGCCGCCCTGGACAGATTGAAGAGGGTCGCCTCGACGAAGTTGAGGCGCTTTTCCTGCCGGAGCGCTTCGGCCCGCAGGCCGTAGATGACCTGGCGCTGCTGACTCATGACGTCGTCATACTCGAGCAAGTGCTTCCGGCTGCCGAAGTTCTGTTCTTCGACCCGCCTCTGCGCCCGCGCGATCGCGCGCGTCACCATCGGCGAGATGATGGCCTCGCCTTCCTTCATGCCGAGGCGGCCCATGATCGCCGACAGCTTGTCGCTGGCGAAGATGCGCATGAGGTCGTCTTCGAGGGAGAGGAAGAACTTCGAGGCGCCGGGGTCGCCCTGCCGGCCGGAACGGCCGCGGAGCTGGTTGTCGATGCGCCGCGATTCGTGGCGCTCGGTGCCGATCACATAGAGGCCGCCGAGGTCCTTGACGCCCTCGCCGAGCACGATGTCCGTACCCCGGCCGGCCATGTTGGTCGAGATCGTCACCTGGCCCTTTTGGCCGGCGTTGGCGATGATGTCGGCTTCGCGCGCGTGGTTTTTCGCGTTCAAAACTTCGTGCGGAATGCCGCGTTTTTTCAGCAGGTTCGACAGCAACTCGGACTTCTCGACGGAGACCGTGCCGACCAGGATCGGCTGGCCCTTTTTCTGGCATTCGGCGATCTCGTCGGCGATGACGTTGAACTTCTCGCGGGCGGTGCGGAAGACCACGTCCTCGTCGTCGAGGCGGATCATGTTGCGGTTGGTCGGGATCACAACGACGTCGAGCTTGTAGATCTTGTTGAACTCGACCGCTTCTGTGTCGGCGGTGCCGGTCATGCCGGCGAGCTTGGCGTAAAGGCGGAAGTAGTTCTGGAACGTGATGGTCGCGAGCGTCTGGGTCTCGTTCTGGACCGGGACGTGCTCCTTCGCCTCGACGGCGCCGTGGAGGCCGTCGGACCAGCGCCGGCCGTTCATCAGGCGGCCGGTGTGCTCGTCGACGATGATGACTTTGCCGTCGCGGACCACGTAGTCCACGTCCTTCTTGAAGGCGATGTGCGCCTTGAGGGCCGTCTGGACGTGGTGCAGATGCTCGATGTTCGCCGGGTCATAGAGGTTGTCGATGCGCAGGCGCTTCTCGAGCTTGCTGATGCCGTCCTCGGTCAACGCGACCGTGCGGGACTTCTCGTCGAAGATGTAGTCGCTGTCCTTTTGGAGGCCGGGGATCGTCGCATTCACCTTGCCGTAGAGCTCGGTGTTGGTCTCGCTCGGTCCCGAGATGATCAGCGGCGTGCGGGCTTCGTCGATCAGGATGGAGTCGACTTCGTCGACGATCGCGAAGTTGTGGCCGCGCTGGACCATGCGGGCCAGCTCGGTCTTCATGTTGTCGCGCAGGTAGTCGAAGCCGAACTCGTTGTTGGTGCCGTACGTGATGTCGCAGGCGTAGGCGTCGCGGCGCTGCCGGTCGGTCAGGCCGTGGACGATGGTGCCCGTGGTGAGCCCGAGGAAGGAGTAGATCTTCCCCATCCACGCGGCGTCGCGGGAGGCCAGGTAGTCGTTGACGGTGATGACGTGCACGCCCTTGCCGGTCAAGGCATTGAGGTATACGGGCAGCGTCGCGGTGAGGGTCTTGCCTTCACCGGTCCGCATCTCGGCGATCGTCCCGGCGTGCAGCACCATGCCGCCGACGAGCTGCACGTCGAAGTGCCGCTTGGTGTCGACGCGCCACCCCGCTTCGCGGATGACGGCGAATGCTTCCGGGAGGATTGCATCGAGCGATTCGCCGTTGGCGACGCGCTGTTTGAACTCCCCGGTCTTTGCCTTGAGCTGATCGTCGGAGAGCGCCTTGGTGGCGGGCTCCAGCTCGTTGATGCGGTTGACGTTACCTTGAAGGCGCTTGATTTCGCGCTCGTTCTTGGTGCCGAAGATTTTTTTAATGAAATTCATGCCGTGAACCCGAATCGGTTTGCGTAATGGTGCCGCGAAGCACGTCAGTATATACGTGCGTTCGCTTCACGAAAAGACAAGAGCTAACCGATCAGTACACTTGGAACTCATCCATATCGAGGATGAATTTCTTTGGGTTCTCGGTCTTGCCATTGACCCAGACCTCATAGTGGAGGTGCGGCCCCGTCGTCCGACCGGTCATGCCGACCGTGGCGATCTGGTCGCCGCGGCTGATCCGCTGGCCGGGCTGGACCATATTCTGGGCGTTGTGGCCGTAGCGGGTGACGACGCCATAACCATGCGCAATCATGATAAAATTGCCGAAACCTTCTTTGGCGCCGCTGAAAATGACGACGCCGTCGGCCGGGGCCAAGATGGGGCTGCCGACGCCGGCGGCTATGTCGATTCCCCAATGAATTCCTTGCTCTCCGGTGAATGGCGAGACGCGCTTGCCGTAGTTCGAGGTGATCCAGCCGTCCACGGGTGCGAAGGACGGGATCGCCTGGAGCAGGGACTTCTGCCGGCTCAGGTTCGACAGCAGGTGTTGGAGCTCGAGGGCGTGCTCGTTGGCGTCCTTGCCGATCCCGGCCAGGCGGTCGAAGACCGGGCGGAAGGAGAGGTTGTCCATGTTGAGGCCAAGGGGAACGAAGTCGGCGGTCTGGACCTGGGCCTTGGGGTCGATGGTCGCCTGGGAGGAGGTGAATTCTTCCGCGGTCAAAGGACCTATGCCAGTCTCTTTACTAACTTTTTTGACTTGTAGGCTGGTGAGTTCGGAGAGCTTGGCGGAGTAGTCCTGAACCTTGCGGAGGGAATGCTTCACCTCCTCGAGGTTCTGCATGAGGACCCGGGCCTCGCCGCGCATACCTTCGTTGTCGTGGGAGACCTTGGAGTAGGAGGTGCGCAGGCTGCGGAGCTGGATGTAGTCGAGGGTGAAGAAGCCAAGCATCGAAAAGGCGACCAAGCCGCATACCGCGGCGCCGCGCACCAGAAGGTAAGGCACGGTAACCTGACGGGTTGCGCGCATCCCATCGGGGATGACCATGATGGTCCAACGTTTCATGGCGAAACCTTTAGCAAGCGTGACGGAGTCGCATCAAGATCGTGCGTTCGGACAGCGGGGAGGGGATGGGCGGGGGGCGTGAAGGCTTAACGGATCATTTGGCCGGAACTTTAGCCTTGAGGATGATGACCGAGATGTTGTCGTCGCCGCCGCGCTCGTTGGCGAGGGCGATGAGCTTGTTGACGGCGGCCGTCCCGTGCTCCTTGACGAGGAGGGAGACCTCCTTGTCGGCGACCTTGCCGTGGAGGCCGTCGCTGCACATGAGGAGCATGTCGCCATCTTCGAGGGGGAGGCAGGTCGTGTCGACGTCCTCCTCCTCCTGGTAGCCGACGCTACGGGTGATGACGTTGCGGAGGTGGTGGAACTCGGCCTCCTCCTTGGTGATGATGCCGGCGCGGACCTGCTCGCTCACGAGGGAGTGGTCGTTGGTGACCTGGTAAATGAAGCCGCAACGGACGAGGTAGCAGCGGCTGTCGCCGACGTGGGCGACGTAGGCGTGGTCCTCCAGGACCTTGCAGACGGTCGCCGTGGTGCCCATGCCGCGTAGGTTGGGCTCCTCCAACGCCCGCTCGTAAATCTTGGTCGAGGCGTGGTTGATGGAGTTGGCCATCACGCCCATGATCTTGGGATCGGGGTGCTGGCGGCCCGGGACGTGCACGAGCGCGTCGGCGTTCTGCTTCAGGAACTTCGCGATTTCCTGGATGCACAGGCTCGAGGCGATCTCGCCCCCCGCATGGCCGCCCATGCCGTCGGCGACGACGAACAGGTGCTCGGTCTCGCTGACCAGGAACGAGTCCTGGTTGCTGGAGCGGACCTGACCTACGTCGGTCGCGCCTTGGGCGGTGATGGCGAACTGGTCGGTCATTGGACTCATCGGGTGGCCGGTGGCAAGGAGCGCCATATCCATATTACCACAGTCATTGCCGGACGGTGCCGCCGATCCGGGCCCGCTGCAAGGGCAATTGTGGTATAAACACAATCCCTCTCTATTTGGTCCTGGGAATCGCACCAATGATTTTGGTGAGTATTGCCGTTTTGTGCCTGTCGCTCGGACTGTACCGGGCCCTCGCCGTGTCGCTGCCCTTCTTCAGCGATACGGTTCTGCACGCGCCCTTGAACAACCTCCTTTGCGGCGCGGCGTCGGACTTGTCCCTGATCGCGCTGCTCGGCACCGTGATGGTGGCGTCAGGCTGGGGCCTGCCGCGGCGCGCGAGCGGGATCATCGCCGCGGCGATCACGGCCATCGTCGTCGCGGCGCTTGCAGCGCACATCCGCTACGTCGAGCACTTCGGGATGAACGTCCGGCCGTTCCATTTCGTTGCCTTCGCGTCCCACGATGTCTGGTTCGTCGGGCCGGTCATGGTGTTCCAGTCGTGGCGGGCCGACCTCATCCTGGCCGCGGCGGTCGTCGAGGCCCTCCTTTTGTCCAGGTTATTATTAAATAAAAACAATGACTTAATTGCCATGAAGGGGCGTCGGCGGGCGCTCGTCCTGATCGCCGCGGCGGTGCTCTACGCAGCCAGCAACGGCACGACGATCAACCTGCGGCAGAAGGTCGCGGTGCACCGGGAGCTCCGCTACAACATCTTCACCTCTCTCTATTACAACCTCGGCGAGTACGCGAAGGTGCGGGCGCTACCGATGCCGCAGCGCGAGGACCTGCTCAAGCTCCGGACGATGCTCGCGGGTGGCCGCGTCTATGTCGACCAGGGGGACGGCAAGGACTTCCCCCTGTGGCAGGCGCGGATCCCGTCGAGCGCCATCGAGGACGGCAGCGAGGCGGCAGGGATGCGCGACGAGCTGCGGACCTACCTGGCGGCCGAACGGGCGGCCAAAGGACCCTGGAACGTCATCCTCGTGATCTCCGAGTCGCTGCGGGCCGAGGAGGTGCAGGCGGTCGGGCCGGTGGTGCCGTCCTACCAGGGGATTCAGCCGCAGTTCGACGCCCTGGGGAAGGAGTCCATCGCGTTCACCGAGGTGATCGGGGCCGGGCTTCGGACGCATTTTGGTCAGACGACGGCGCAGTGCAGCCTCTACGGCGCCGAGGAGTTCACGATCCTGAACGGGGCGCCGATGGCGAACGCCGTGTGCCTGTCGGACGTCTTCGCGCGACGCGGCTATGCGACGCATTTTTTCTATGCGGCGGACAATCACTTCGACAATCAGGATGTCTTCTACCGGCACCACAACGTACAGAAGGTCCACGGCTACGAGGAATTTCCGCCCGACGCGCCGAAAGGCGGCTGGGGGATCGGCGACGGAGCCCTGTTCAAGCTGGCGGGGGACGTGCTGGCGAAGGAAACGCCGCCCTTTTTCGCGACCATCCTGACGCTGACCAACCACGCGCCCTTCGCGATCCCGTCCGACATGCCGGCCTCGGTTCTGCGGAAGGGCCTGCCGATGCAGCTCCAGATGTTCCAGTATGCCGATTGGACCTCGGGCGAATTCTTCAAATTCACCAAGGAAAAACTGCCACATACGATCTTCATCCTGATCGCCGACCACGGCGGCTTCCGCGGCGAGCCGGTGATCGAGGGGCTGCCCGCCTATGCGCTCGTGCGTCAGGTCGCCCGCGTGCCTTGGTTCATCGCGGTCCCGGGCATGCCCAAGCGCCTGCAGGGCGCGAAGATCAACCGCATCGTCAGCAACGTCGACGTCCCGCCGACCCTGCTGTCCCTGCTCGGCTGGGTCGACGAGCCGCAGCAGTTCATGGGCGAGGATGCCTTCGTGCGGCAAGGACCGGTCTACATCGACTGGCTCTCGAGCCTGCTCGAGCTGCGTGACCGGTCGGTCCACGCCGTGCCGCAGGCCGTGCAGGACGTCCTCGGCTCGGCGGGGCGCTATGACTTGCTGGCGCCGGGCGGCGGCCAGCACAAGTCGCGCTGACGGAACCTACTGCAGAAGATGCTTCTTGAGGCCGCCGAGCACCTCGTCGAGCGCCGCCTCCCAGCTCTCGGGGCGGACGCCGAAGGTCTCGATGAACTTCGTGCAGTCGAGGCGGGAATTGTGCGGACGCTTCGCCGGCGTCGGGTAGGCCTCGGTCGGAATCGGCTCGACCGCCCGCACTTTCAGCGGGAAACCGAGCGCCCGCGCCTTGGCGAAGATGGCGGTCGCGAAGCCGTGCCAGCTCGTGGTGCCGGTCGACGTGAGGTGGTAAAGGCCGCTGAACGGCGCGAAGCCGTTGCCGGTGGCGAAGGCGCGCTCGAGGACGAGGCGCGTCATGCGCGCGAGCATCGCGGCCGAGGTCGGGGCGCCGATCTGGTCGCTCACGACCTTCAAGACGTCGCGCTCCGCGCCAAGGCGGAGCATCGACTTGACGAAGTTCGAGCCGTTTTCGCTGAAGACCCACGAGGTGCGAAAGACGACGTGCGTGCTGCCCGACGCGGCCAGCGCGAGCTCGCCTTCGAGCTTCGTCTGCCCGTAGACGCCGAGCGGCCCGGTGCGGTCGGTCTCGGACCACGAGCGCTCGCCCGTCCCGTCGAAGACGTAATCGGTCGAGTAGTGGATGAGCGGGATCTTGAGCCGCCGCGCCTCGACCCCGAGCGTGCGGACGGCGTCGGCGTTGACCTTGCGCGCCAGGTCCGGCTCGGACTCGGCCTTGTCGACCGCGGTGTAGGCCGCGGGGTTGACGATGGCGTCCGGCCGGAGCTTCTGGATCAGCTCGGAAATCGCTGCAATATTGGTAAGATCCAGCGCATGGAAGTCCACCCCCGCGGCGTGGGGGTCGGTCACGTCGGTGGCGACGACGCGGCCTAGGCTCTTGAGCTCCGTGAGCAGCTTGCTGCCGACCTGTCCGCCAGCTCCGGTAACGAGCACTGTACGCATGCGTTAGTACCTGGGCAGGCGGTCGCGCGGGAAATCCGCGAGACGCAGCCCTTTCCTGTCTTTTTCCGAGAGCAGCGGCGTGATGCCGGGCCAGTCGACCCCGATCGCCGGGTCGGCCCAGAGAAGGCACCCCTCGGCTTGCGGGTTGTAGTAGTCGGTGCATTTATAGCTGAAGAGCGCGTCCTCGCCCGTCACGATGAAGCCGTGGGCGAAGCCCGGCGGCACCCACATCTGGCGGCGGTTTTCCGCGCTCAGCACGGCGCCCGTCCAGCGGCCGAAGCGCGGCGAGCCGTCCCGGATGTCGACGGCGACATCGAAGACCTCGCCGATGAGCACCGAGACGAGCTTCCCCTGCCCCTGCGGATTCTGGAAATGAAGTCCGCGCAGGATGCCTTTTTTCGAGTACGAGATGTTGTCCTGGACGAACGGCAGGTTGATCCCGGCGTCCGCGTAGCGCTGGGCGCTGAAGGTTTCCATGAAGTAGCCGCGCGCGTCGCCGAAGCACTTGGGCTCGAGCAGCAGGACTTCGGGCAGATCGAGGGCGGTCACTTTCATTATCGGCGGACCTCCCGGGTGAGCAGGTCCTGCAGGTATTGGCCGTAGCTGCTTTTGGCGAGCTCGTCGGCGAGGCGTCCGAGCTGCGCCGTGTCGATGTACCCCATGCGCCAGGCAATCTCCTCGGGACAGGCGATTTTAAGGCCCTGGCGGCTCTCGACGGCTTCCACGAAGTTGGTCGCCTGGACCAGGGCCTCGTGCGTTCCCGTGTCGAGCCAGGCCGTGCCGCGGCCGAGGAGCTCCATGCGGAGCTTGCCCGCCTTGAGGTACTCGCTGTTGACGTCGGTGATCTCGTACTCGCCGCGCGCCGAGGGCTTGAGGCCCTTTGCTACCCGGATGACATCGTTGTCGTAGAAATAGAGGCCGGTGACGGCG
>JAYVWD010000899.1:0-2249 GCA_043786345.1 Pseudomonadota bacterium | reverse complement strand
CGCCTGTCTTCCGCGAGGCGGGCCTGCGACTCTTCGTCGATGCGCTGGGACAGGAATTTGTCGGCGGCGTCGCGCTGCAGGCGTTCCTGGGCGATCTTGTCGTCGACGCTCATCGCGCTGGACCGGGCTCCTCCAGATTCATCCTTGGACGCGATCGCCTGCTGGTTGGCCGAGAAGGTCGCGGCCGACCTCTGAGTCGCGGCAGTACCGCACGCGGCGAGGACGGTCGTCAGACCGACAGCCCACAGGCGGGTTGCTGAGATGCGAATCATGCAAACTCCCATGCACTAAGAGGGGTTGATTGGCGTGAATCATCTAAAAACGTCTAGCAGAGCCTTATCGTGCGGCTTGGGACCGACCTTTACTGTCTATTATCCGGGTTCGCAAAGGCGCGAGAGGCCTCGGCAAAACCCCGGATCTAGGCGTGCATTAAAGTCAAAAGCGGGAATTCCGATAAAATCCGGGTGAACGACGCTGCTCTAGAAGGGCGGAAGGAGGGATCTTGGACAAGGCCGGAAGAATTCTTATTCTCGCTATGGTCGGGGGGACTTGCGCTTGCAGCTCGAGCGTCGACTTCGGCGGCGCCGCGAAAAAGGGCGCGGACAGGCCCGTCCTACAAGGCATGAAGCAACAGGACCCCGGTCCGCCGGCGGAAGCCGCCGGGCCCATGCCGGCCGCCACGCCAGCGGTCGCGTCCGCCACGCCAAGCCCCGCGCCCGCGGCGCCGGCGTCCGGCAGCGGCGACGGGCCCGCAAGCTCCGCTAGCGGCGACACAGCCGCGGCCTCCGGTAGCGGCGAGGCGGTCGTGCCAGCGGTGTTCTCGATCCTGGACCCCGGCCCGCTCGCCATCGTGCAGGGCTCGTCCTCGCTCCCGGACGTCGGCGAGACGCTCACGCACGAGTTCACGACGAAGGACGGCACGGGCGCCGTTACGTTTTCCATGGAGGTCACGCCGGCGCTCGCTGGGGCGACGCTCACCGGCGGCAAGGTCGAGATCGCCGTGGGTCCGGCCGCCGCCGACGACCACGCACGGAAGACCTATACCTTGAAGCTCACCGCGCACGACGGGGCAGGCAACGAAGCCCGGCGGGACGTCACGGTCGTCGTGGCCCCGCTGGAGATCGAGCTCGTCAACACCTTCACCGCCGCCGAGACCATCACCGCCATCACGATCCTGGAGCCGTTCCATCCGGACCGCCGCTACGTGATGAACGAGAAATACGGCGACGAGCTCCTCGCCAAAGTGAGCTGCGACAACCTCGAGGCCGGCGGCGCCAGCACCACGATGCCCGAAAACGCCGCGCCGCTGCCGGACGACATCGCTTCGGTGGTCGACGGCCGGACCAAGCACCTGTTTACGAGCCGCATCGCCAAGCAGGCCGGGGCGCCGTTCCCCCATTACATCGTCTACACCTGGGTCCACTTCACGGCCGCGGCCCCGGCGAAGCCGGTCCGCGCCCTTGTCGAGACCTGCGTCAGCAATGCGGCCCAGGCCGAGACCGGCGCCGAATGCCGGGTCCGGGCGCGAGCCGATCACGGCGGGCATAACCTCTTCTATTGCGCCGACTATTTGAACGGAAACGCCGCGGCCGGACGCCAAAGTTTCTACGATAGCCTGTGGCAGTCGTTCTTCGGCATGTAGACATCGCCCCGGCGGTTACGGCACGAAGGGTCCCAATCGCGCGAATTGACTCGCAGATCCGCGCCGGTCCGCGCCGCCCGGCCGGCGCGCGCCGGGCGTAGGGCCGCGATCCCCGGACGCCGCGGCGGTGGCGCGCCGTTTGCTTTAAGGCTGACATTCGTTCTTCTCACACAGCCCCAAGGGTGCACCACAGGAGCCGGCGCGATGACCGAGACCGCTTTACTACCGACCTTTACGGTCTCGCCCTGGGAGATGGTGAAGTCCTTTCCGCTGCGGTCGAAGCTGCGTTTCGTCTGGAGCGCGATCCGCATCGCCTACGATCCCGACCGCACCGAGGAGCTCTTCGCGCTGTCGCAGCTCTTCATGCGCCACGAGGTCCGCGGGAAGAGCGGCCTGCGCGACTACGTGCACAGCCTCTTCGAGGCGCCGGGCATCCGCAAGCTCTACGAAGAAGGCTACATGCCGCCGCCCGCGGACCTCGCGGCGCTCACCGCGCTCCCCGAAGGCACGCTCGGCCGGGCGTTCGAGGCGCACATGCGCACGAACGGGTTGTCGGTCGACTTCTACCCGCCGGTCGCCGTCACCGACGAAGTGACCTGGCTCGAGA
>JAYVWD010000898.1:0-1576 GCA_043786345.1 Pseudomonadota bacterium | reverse complement strand
ATCAGTATCGCGGGCGCTGCCGTCGTCCGGGCGGACGTCGCCGCGACCCTGATGAGGGTCTACGCGAGCGCGGTCCAGGAGGACGACCCCTTCGTGATGTCGTCGGCGCTCAGCGGCGCGGTCGACTTCAGCACCTACGCCTCGTCCGAGGCCGTCGCGCCCTTCGAGATGGGGGTCCGCTACGGGCGCGACGTGCTCGGCAGCGAGGCGGAATTCGGCGTGCCGATCACCTTTTTCGGGGCGGTCGTCGAGAGCCGGTCCGGCATCATCAAGGGCTTTCGGGGGTATTACGACAATACGCCGACGATCACGAATCCCAGGACGCAGGAGCAGTACGGCGCCCGCCGCATCCAACTGGGCCGCGCCTTCGACTTCAAGCTGCCGCGGTTCATCGATCGCATCGTCATCACGCCTCAGATCGGCCAATGGGACGTGCAGAGCCGGGTCATGGTCATCGACCCGAATCACCCCGCCGAGGAGCACGTGTTCCCGATCCGGATCGCCCGCGCGCTGAGCTTCGGGATCGAAGGCGGGGCGGAATTCTCGGCCGTCAACTTTGTCGGCCGTCTCTGGGGGAGCCGCGACACCTCGGGCGGCAAGCTGTCGCGCTATTCGGGCGGCAAGGTCGACGGCTCGCGCTTTGGGTTCGACGGGATTTATCGCCTGACCGAGATCGGCGGACGCCGCTCCGGCCGGTGGCTCGCCCCGATGGTGTTCGTCCTGAAAGAGGACGTCAGCCTGGTCTCCGACCACGGCGACTCATTCCAGCGGAACGGCCAGACCATCGCCTTCGATGCGGTCCAGATTTCCTATGCGATGACCTATGTCGGCGGCGGGCTCGGGCTCATCTGGTAGCGGCCGGCGGGCCGGGGGCGCCGCGTCAGTAGATGAAGTAGCTGCCCGAGATGTTGACGCCTGCAGCGGTGTCGACGAGGGCGTTGGAGTAGACCTCGAGGCTCGCCGTCGTGACGAGGTGAAGCTCGACGAGCTGTGTGCTCGGTTGGATGACCCCTTGCAGGATCGTTGAGGCGACACCGGTGGTATAAGAAGTCGGGATCACCTGGACGATCTGGAGAAAACCCGCCGTCGTCGTCGACGTATACGGCAGGTTGCCAACGCGCACAATGCCGACGGGCGACGTGGTGCAGGAGGCCCAGGCGAGGTTGATCGTGAAGTGGACGATGTCCCCGATCCGGACGAAGCGGCCCGCCTGGGTCGTATAGGTGCACGTCCCCGCTACCGTCGCGCCCGAATAAGTCGGCACGAAGGTGCCCCGCTCGTACCAGGCAAGCGTGTCGCTGCCGGCGCCCGATGCCTTGAGTTTCGTGCCGGCGTTAAAGAGCCCCAGACCGGTACTGTCTACCGACGCGAGGACGGCGCCGGCGCTCGTCTGCCACTCTTGCAAATTGGCAGTCTGCGACGCGTCGCCCTTGATGATTTCCCCGATGACTGCCGGGGCTCCGGAGGTGCTGATAGCGAGTTTCGCGCCCGGCGTCGTCGTGTTGATGCCGACGCGGCCATTGGTCGTGTCGAGCGCCATGAAGTCCGTGCCCGCGGCGTTGGCGAAGTTGATGGC
>JAYVWD010000897.1:0-8621 GCA_043786345.1 Pseudomonadota bacterium | reverse complement strand
ATCGGCACGGGCTACTTTCCGCAAGGGCGCGAGCAGGCCTACTGGGTCGCCGAGGACAAGCTCGCGCTCGTCGGGACGTCGGAGGTCTCGCTCACGAGCTTCCACGCCGGCGAGATGCTGAAGGACACGGACCTGCCGATCCGTATGATGGCCTGGAGCACCTGTTTCCGCAGGGAGGCCGGCACTTACGGCAAGGACACGGCGGGCCTCTATCGGGTCCATCAATTCACCAAGATCGAACAGGTGATCGTCGGGCCGAACGACCCGGCCGCCTCGGAAAAATTCCATGACGAGCTGCTCGCCAACGCCGAGGACGTGCTCAAAGCCTTCGGCCTCCCCTACCGGGTCGTCTACGTCTGTACGGGCGACCTCGGGCAGGGACAGCTCCGAAAACACGACATCGAGACCTGGATGCCCTCGCGCAACAACTACGGCGAGACCCACAGCTGCTCGACCTTCCACGAGTTCCAGACCCGGCGCCTCGAGCTGCGCTACAGGGACGCAAAAGGCGACAAGTTCTACGCCCATACGCTCAACAACACGGCGATCGCGACGCCGCGCATCCTGATCCCCCTCCTCGAGAACTTCCAGGAGAAGGACGGCCGGGTGCGGATTCCCGAGGTCCTCCGGGCACATATGGGCGGCAAGACCCATATCGGCTGATGCTCACGAAGCTCTCAGGTCCCTCTAAATACAATCGGGGGGCGAGATTGCCTTCCGAAGAGGACGCCCCCCGATGCTGAAGCTACTGTGCGGGACCGCCATGATCCTCGGGCTCGCCGCCTGCGGCGCCGAGCAAAGCCGGTCGGGCACCATGGCGGCGCGGCGCGACATCGCGGCGGCCGGTCCGGTGCGGGCCTGGCTCCCGGGGATCATCCTGACCCGGGTCGTGGCCGAGGCCGCGCAGCCGGGCACGGATCGGCGGTGCCAGCTCGCCGTCACCGCCGAAGTCGCCATCGAGGGCTCCAAGTTCAAGGGCATCGTCCTCAGCGACGCCGTGAGTGGGCCTTGCGAGGTTATGGTAAGTCCGAACAAGCGTTTTTATGAGCTGACCGAAGGCACCGACGCCTGCGGCACCCGGGTTTATACCGGCGCGCTCGAGTCCGCCCCCGGCGCGAGCCGGATCACGGTTCGCGACAACTCCGCCTCGGCTTGCGGCAACAAGCCGGCCGGCGCGCTCGAGGTCGCCGAGAGGGACGCCGCGGGGCGCCTCCTCCAGTTTGCCGGCGACTGGTGACTTACTTGAGGAACGGGATCTTGATCCCCGCCGCGCGCGCCACCATTTCGGCCTCCTCATAGCCGGCATCGGCGTGCCGTACGACGCCCATGCCGGGGTCGCTCGTGAGCACCCGGCTCAGGCGTGCCGCCGCCGCGTCCGTGCCGTCGGCGACGATCACCATGCCCGCATGCAGCGAGTAGCCGATGCCGACGCCGCCGCCGTGGTGGAAGCTCACCCAGCTCGCGCCGTTGACGGCGTTCACCAGGGCGTTGAGGATCGGCCAGTCGGCGACCGCGTCGCTGCCGTCCTTCATGCCCTCGGTTTCGCGGTTGGGCGAAGCGACGGAGCCGCAGTCGAGGTGGTCCCTGCCGATCACGATCGGGGCTTTGACCTTGCCGGTGCGGACCAGGTCGTTGAAGAGCAGGCCGGCCTTCTCGCGGTCGCCGTACCCAAACCAGCAGATGCGGCAGGGCAGGCCCTGGAACGCGATGCGCTCGCGCGCGGTCGTGAGCCAGCGGTGGAGCTTGATGTCGTGCGGAAAGGCCTCGAGCAGGGCCGCGTCGATGGTGTGGATGTCGGCCGGGTCGCCGGAGAGCGCCGCCCAGCGGAACGGCCCCTGGCCGGCGCAGAAGAGCGGGCGGATGTACTCGGGGACGAAGCCTAAGAACTGGTTGAAGCGGCGGCTGCCGCCGCGCTCGGCCTGGGCGCGGATATTGTTGCCGTAGTCGAAGACGACGGCGCCGCGGTCCTTTAAGTCCACCATCGCCTCGACGTGCACGGCCATGGATTTGAGCGCGCGGCGCTTGTAGTCTCCGGGGTCCCTGACGCGCAGGTCCTTGGCCTGGGCGACCGTCAGCCCCTGCGGAATGTAGCCGTTGAGCTCGTCGTGGGCCGAGGTCTGATCGGTCACGACGTCGGGGACGCGGCCACGGCGGACGAGCTCGGGCAGCACGTCGGCGCAGTTGCCGACCAGGCCGATGCTCTTCGCCTCGCCGGCCTTGCGGAATTGGTCGGCGAGCGCCAGCGCCTCGTCGAGGGAGCCGGCGAGGACGTCCAGGTACCGCGTCTCGAGCCGGCGCTGGATGCGCGTCGGGTCGACGTCGATGCCGAGGAACACGCCGCCGGCGATCACCGCCGCGAGCGGCTGCGCGCCACCCATGCCGCCCAGGCCCCCGGAAAGTACGAGCTTGCCCTTTAGACTGCCGCCGAAGTGTTTGTCGGCGCAGGCGGCGAAGGTCTCGTACGTCCCCTGCAGGATGCCCTGCGTCCCGATGTAGATCCAGCTGCCGGCCGTCATCTGGCCGTACATCATCAGACCCTTCCTCTCGAGCTCGTGGAAGTGCTCCCAGGTCGCCCATTTGCCGACCAGGTTCGAGTTCGCGATCAGGACGCGCGGCGCATCGCGGTGCGTCTTGAAGACGGCGACCGGCTTGCCCGACTGCACCATCAAGGTCTCGTCGTCCTCGAGCGCCCGCAGGCATTCGACGATCTTGTCGAAGCACGCCCAGTTGCGCACCGCCTTGCCGGTGCCGCCATAGACGACGAGGTTGTCCGGATCCTCGGCCACCTCGGGGTCCAGGTTGTTCATCAGCATGCGAAGCGCCGCCTCCTGCACCCAGCCCTTGCAGGTGAGCGTGGAGCCGCGCGGGGCGCGGACGGTTCGGGGGCCTGAGGAAAGCGGCATGACGGGATCCACCGTGGTGAAATCTGGGGCGACGCGGGACGCCCGCCATCATACGCCCCAAGCGGAAAGGCGGCCCGCGAGGCTTTTTAACCGCTCGATCTCCCTTGGGAAAAACGCCTTCCTTGAAAAAAGCCTAAACTCCCCGGCCGCGGCTCCGATGGATGCCAGGTCCGCGGCGAAACCCGTCGCCCGAGGCCGTCTTTAGAGGAGCCACCCCATGTTCATGAACCGCACCGCTGCGGCGCTGATCGCGTCGCTGCTGGGCCTCGCCTTGTCCACGGGCTGCGCCACGTCGCAGAGAAAATCCGTGTCCAGGGCGAAGTCCGCAAAAGTCGCCAACAAGAAGTCGCGCTACACCAAAGGCAGCGACAACGACTACAGCTTGGGCGATGTCGACGAGAAGCTGCTCAAGCGCGGCCAGGAGTCGATGAGCGCCTCGGCCTTCGACGCCCTTTAAAGCCGCGCCGCCAGCAGGGCTTTGAGCTTGGCCAAGGCGGAGGCCAGGGGGAGGTCGCGCTCCTCCGTGCCGGCGCCCATGTTCTTGAGCGCAAAGGTCTGCTTTTGGCGCTCCTCGGACCCCACCGTCACGACGAAGGGGCAGCCGAGGCGGTCGGCGTGCTTGAACTGGCCGCCGAGCTTGGGCGTGAGCCCGACGTCGCAGGCGATGCCCCCGCGCCGGAGCGCCTCAGCGAGCTGGAAGGCATAGGGAACGGCGTCGTCCGTGGCGACGGCGACGAACACCAGGTCGCGGCGGGCCACGGCGATCTTCTGCAGCTCCTCGAGGCCGCCGAGCAGGCGGTCCAGGCCGATCGAGCCGCCGACGCCGGGCAGCTCGCGGGCGCTGAAGCGCGAGGCCAGGTCGTTGTAGCGGCCGCCCGAGCTGACCGAGCCGAAGCCCGGGAGCAGGTCGAGCGTCGTCTCGAAGACGACGCCGGTGTAGTAGCCGAGGCCCCGGGCGACCTTGAGGTCCACCACAAGGCGGCCTCTTTCCCCGGCGATGGCGCGCACGGTTTCGGCGATCATCCGCATCCGGTCGATATCGGGGCGGGCCAAGGTGTCCGCGCCGAGGTAGGCCTCGATCTGGGCCAGGTCGGAGTCGCCCGCCGCCGTCTTCGCCGTGACGATGCCGAGGAGCTCGTCGGCGCCGCCGGGCGAGCCGCCAGTGACGGCGGCCAGCATGACTTTGACTTTTTCCACGCCGATCTTGGCGAGCTTGTCGAGGGCGATCAGGGTTTCGGTCTCGCCTTTGGGCGCGATGCCGGGGAACGCCTTGCGGATCATGGCCGAAAGGATGACGCGGTTGCCGACGCTCTGGGTGAACGGCCCGGCCTCCGGAACGCGGCTCAGGATCTTTTGCAGGGTGCCAAGGACCTCGACGTCCGCCGCGGCGCTGTCGACCCCGATGACATCCAAGTCACACTGGGTAAACTCGCGGTAACGGCCTTTTTGCGGCTTCTCGCCGCGCCAGACGTCGCCGATCTGGAGCTTCTTGAACGGGAAGACCAGGACGCCCTGGTGCTCGGCGATGAAGCGCGCGAACGGCACCGTCAGGTCGAACCGCAGCGCCACGTCGCGGTCGCCGTGGTCCTTGAAGCGGTAGACCTCCTTGTCGGTCTCTTCGCCGCCCTGCCCGAGGAGGGTCTCGGCGTACTCCATGGCGGGCGTGCCGATCATCTGGAAGCCCGCGAGCCGGGATTCCTCGCGGATCACGTCCATGATGGCATAACGCGCCGCCATCGGGTCCGGCATGTAGTCGCGGAAGCCTTTGAGGCGCCTGGGCTCGATCCGGCCGCGCGTGGACATGGGCTTTCCGCGTCTCCCGTTTTGGAGTAAACTAAGGACCGATTGATACTACACGAAAAGCGGAGCGTAAACCGCATGCGCCGCGCGGCCGTCCCAATTTGCGCCCTCCTCTCGCTCGGGGCCCCCGCGCGCGCCGACGAGGCGCCGTCGTCGGGCGTCACGGCCGAGGCCGCCGTTCCGGCCATCAACCCCGACCGCTACGTGCTGGTCGAGGAGTTCACGGCGAGCACGCTCCAGGCCGGCGAGACCAAGATCGGCACCGACCTCGAGGTCGGCCTCACAGCCAAGGTCATGCTCGGCACCGACCTGATCTCGACGGCGGTCGGCGCGCCGACCATCGCCGCCAAGGCGCTCGTCTACAGCGGCAGCGAAAACCAGTTCGCGCTCGGCCTGCGCGCTGCCTATCTGAGCAAAAGCACGTTCCTTTGGGGCAGCGTCAACGAGCACTTCGACGAGCTCGACGCGCGGATCGTCCGCCCGTCCGTCTCCTGGACCAACACGCTGTCGCCGCGCCTAAAGCTCCACACCTTCTGGGCCAAGGGGTTCGGCACGGTCCACGCCAAGCTCTCCGAAAAGGGCGAGCGCAAGCTCTGGGAGACGAAGCACCCGGGCGCCGACTACGAAAGCCGCAACAAGAAGACCAAGGCGCCGACCGACAAGACCACCACGACGCCCGACGACGGGACCGCGACCGACACCAAGGACAACCAGGAGAGAGACACCGCCGAGCAGTCGTCGCTCACCCAGCAGTCGATCCAGGTGCAATCGATCACGGGCCTGGCGCAGGAGCGCTTCCAGCTGACCGGCGAGTTCGTCCGCACCAACGGCAACAAGGTCCTCGTCACGAGCCGCATCGAGCAGTCGCGGTTCGAGGAGCTCAAAGCGAGCTTCTTCCGGCTGACGACCGCGCACCAGTGGGTATGGTCGAGCTTTCAGATGCGGCTCGGCGTCGGCTTGCAGTATTTCGTGATGACAGGCAAGGACCTGGACGGCGAGAAAATTGATGCGGCCGGCGTGCAGCCGGCCTCGGACATCAGCTTTTACTGGCGGTTCTGAGCGGCCTTTAGCGCTGGTCGGGAGAGACGACCGCGAGCTTGCGCGGGGAATCGTCGATCGGGCTCGCGGGGCCGCCGGCACGGTGGAACTCGCCGGGGCTCATGGAGGGGTCATACAGGCGCGCCATCTCGCGCTTGTCCTTCTCGATGACGGGGCGGGGGGGATACCAGCTCGCCTTCGAGTCGAAACTCGTCAGGCTCTCGCCGTTGCGCATCTTCCGGATCAACTCCGAATTGTGCTGACGACGGATCTGGTAGGCGTTCTTGACCGAGACGTCTTTCATGCTGGGTACTCCTCCAATGGGCGCCTTTTCTATCGGAGGACGCGCGAAAAACTTGAGACCAAAAAAACAGCCACCCGAGAGGGCGGCTGTAATTTCAATGACTTACGAATTCCTGCTCAGGGGGCCTCATGCCAGCCCCAGACATAGGTCGTGGTCGTCAGCTTGTAGGTGTCGAGGCTCAGGGCGCGCAGGGTGTCCTTCTTGACGCGACACGCCTCGAGCGCCAAGTCGTCGGGCATCATCAGCTCGCTGGCCGTTCGGGCGTTCTCGGGCTCGGAGACCGAGTCCAGCGCGCAGGCGGCCGGCGCGAGGGCAGCGCCCTTGGCGGCATAGACGCGCCAGCTGTCGTCCTCGTTCGCGAGCGCCATGTCGGCCACGAATGCCGCGAAGTTGGGGGTCTTCGGCGAGGAGAAGTAGTTGTCCGCGCCGGTCAGGGTGAACTCCAGGTCCTTTTGCCCGTCCTTTGTCGCCTTCATCGTGGCCATCCAGTACACCCGGCCCGGGGCGGCCGCGAGCACGGCTGGAGCCACCTCGTGGAAGCCGTGGACGCTGACGCTCGCGACGTTGAGAAAGCGCACGGACCCGAGGTCCGCAAGGGCGACCTTGTCGTCGGCCGCCTCTGCCGCTAGGCGGGCATGCTCGTCGAAGTACTCGGGCATCAGGACCTTCGCGGCCGATTCCTTATAGAAGTGGAACGCCTTCTTTTGTGCGTCGGTCGCGACTTTAGCGACGGCCGCCCGGATCATCTCGATCGTGAGCGCATGGCCTTCGAACGTCTTGGTGTCGGATTCACCGGGGACGGCGAGGTAGGTGACTTTCATGCCTTGCGCATCGAGGCCCTCGACTTTGGCGACGAGGTAGCTCTTGGCCGAGGTCAGGGCGACGCTACGGACGTCGACGCAGCGCTTGGTCGTACTCTCCGGCGTCGGGCCCTCGTAGCGCAGGCACTCGGCGTCGCCAACGGTCGCGTCGACGCCGATGCCGTCGCCGGGAACCGGGGCCTTGAGCGTGTAGCGCCTGTCGGCGGCGGCCGGATACTTGAGGACGTCGCCCTTCTTGGGGGCCTTGATGATGAGGTCGGCCGCGGGGCCGCCGAAGGCCTCCTTCTTGTCGACCAGGACGACCAGGCGGTCGCAGGTCTTGGCCGCGAAGTCCTTCGCTTTGAGGTTTTCGAAGGTGAGCGTCGCCTGCTTATCGGCGGTCTTCTTGTACGTTCCGGGGTATTGCTCGGTCGCGCCGCAGACGAGGCTCGCCGAGGTCTTGCCATCGGCCGGCGTCAGCGCGGCGTCGGCCAAGTCGAAGTCGACGTTGGCGGCGACCGCAAAGGTGTCTTCCGCTTTGATGGAGTAGAGCTTGTAGAGCTGGAGCTTGAGCTTCTTGGCGTCGACTTTCTGCTCGTCGGAGCCGTAGAGCAGGCCCTTCACCGGCTGGCCGTTTTCGTAGCCGAACCAGACGTAGTTGTCGTCTTTGACCTCGGCGCGGATTTCCATGGTGCAGGAGTCGCCGTCCTTCACCTGGTTGCCCGAGAAGCGGACGACCTCTTTGTCGCCGTCGGTCGTCACGTCGCCTTTGACTTTGACGCCGGTGTTGCAGATCAGGAAAAAGCCCAGGTCCGGGCGCTTGATGTCGGTTTCGGAGATGCCGCCGACCGAGGCGAGGACGGAGCCGGCCGCCGGACCGGGGTTACCGGAGTCCTTGTGGCTCGGAAGACAGGCCGTCGTACCGAGGGTGACCGAGATCGCCACCGCGAGCAGCAGTGGGTTGCGCGTGTTCCGCTTGGAGCAGGTCATTCAAGACTCCCTTTCCTCGTGTTTCTCTGATGCAGGCCGTATTTCAACATCCGTGCCGCCTATGAAGATACGCGGAAACGCGCGGTTGCGCGCGTTTCCGGGCGCCGGCGCCGTCGAAAGTCTGGGCAGCCCCTAAAAAAAGGACGCCGGCTTCTTCGGAAAGAGCCGGCGCCGGGGAGGTGTCGGGTGGAGTCCTCGACAACCGTGGCCCTTTTCGGCCGCTACCCGGGGCGGGCTTTACGAAGTGGCAGGCTTTCCCAGTCGCTTCAACGGCTTTGCCCGAGCCGGGCCGGCGCCCGGCGACTTGCGCCGCCGGGGGCGCGGGTCGGTGGCTTTCTCCCGCCGGATTCCCGTTAGAAAACCGGGTCTTGCGACCTGAACTAAAGGCCCCGAGGGGGCGGCCGACCTCACGAGGGTCAGGCGCGGGCCCCCGGCCCCTGCGGAACACCACGTCCCATTCCCGGAGCCGCACTTAGAGGAGACCTCTCGATGAAGACCGGCATTCCCTTGCCCGAAACCAACCTTTGGCTCGAGGAGTCGGCGCCCGCCCTGCTGCACATCGTGCCGCCGCCGCCGCGCCTCGACGCAGGGCTGACCTCACTCCAGCCGACGATGCGCCTCGACGATCCCCTCAAGACCGAGCAGATGCTCGACGGCGCCAGCGCGCTCGACTTGAGCGCCATGGACTCCGGCGACGACCTGCAGTGGTCGGGCCACGGCGGGAGCGGCGACGACGAAAACCTGGAGGAGCACGCGCTCATGGCGCGCGCCGCGGACGACTGGGAC
>JAYVWD010000896.1:0-5905 GCA_043786345.1 Pseudomonadota bacterium | reverse complement strand
GCCCTGGTGCTCGGCGCGAGCCCGCCGTGGACCGTTCCCGCATGTGTCCCGACGACTCCGGGCAACCTCGTCATCAAAGTCGCCGCCGCGCGCGCCGACGAGGCCGTCTGCGTCAACGGCACGGAGATCGCGGCCAAAGGGGCCACGCGCCCGTTCGCGACCGCGGCGCTGTGCGCCGATCGCGACACCTTCTTCAAGGTCGACTTCTGCGCCGGCAAGGCGCCCGTCACGATCGGCACCCGCGCCGGAGCGTCCGTGGAACTGACCTTGCCCTGACTTTCCCGACGCCTAAATCGGGCCGTATTGCTCGTATACCATCACGATATTACAGTATAAATTCTGACCCCTTCGTTTTCATTCAAGCCCGGAGGGGGCCCGGCCGAAAGAGCTCTCATAGTCGTCACCAGTCGTGCTCCCAGGAGGGTCTAATGCTCGCGCGTTTTACGTCACTAATCGTCGCGGTCGCTTTGATCGCTAACTGTAACGGTGGAAAGAACGAGCCAGGGAAGGGGACTGCGTCCCCGTCGAAGCCAAAGGCTTCGGATCCGGGTAAAACCAAAAAAGTCGCCGCGGCGCTGAAGGCCAACGGCTTCCTTCTCGTCGAAGTCGGGCAGGACGTGGCGCAAACGCCAAAGGACGAAGCCAAGCCCGACGACGTCGCGCAGACCGTCGTCACCGATGCGACGACGCCGAGCGCCGACGCCGTCGAGCAAGAGATGATGAAGGACGAGGCGGCCAGGCCGACCCAACAACAAAAAACCGCCTCCCAGGCGGCTCCGGGGGACGCCACCGATCCCGCGCAAGTGAAGCAGGCCCAGACGGGCGATGACCCGGTCGCGGCGCCCCAGGATAAGGTCGACGGCGCCGATGACGGAGTCGTCAGCGTTCAAGGCGCCAGCGACGGCGCCGAGACCCAGGTCGTCGCGCAAGGTCAAGGCGGCTCGACGGGCGGTCAGCAAGGGCAAGGCCAGGGGCAAGGCCAGGGGCAGGGTCAAGGCCAGGGGCAAGGCGACGGCGGCGAAGACGAAGCCATCTTCGGCAAACCGCACGTCTCGAAGTTCGAGATCACCGTGCTGAGCCGCGACAACGACCCGGTGACCGGCGCGACCCTCGCGATCCGGAAGATGCAGTTCAAGGGCAAGAAGGGTTACACCCCGATCAGCTCGTTCAAGATGACGGCCCGCCACACGAACAAGTTCGTCGTGTACATCGCCTCCGGCCGCCACTACTCGCTCGCCGCCACGGCGAAGGGGTATGAGCTCCTCCTCAAAGAGATCAAGTTCGACAGCCGCAAGTCGGTCGACGTCGCCTTCCCGGTCGTCCTCGACGCCATGACCGAAGGTGATGAGCAGCAGATGGACCAGTTCCAAGGCGACAAGGACATCTCGGGCATCGACGACATCGACAAGATGCCGCCCCCCCAGCAGATGCCGCCCCAGCAGCCCGGACAAGCCGGCATGTGGCCCTGGTGTATGCAGGAGTCCCCGCAGTTCGGCCTGATGCAGACCGGCATGAAGCTCGGCGACGCCGACCCGATCGCGCAGCAGAACGCCATGTGGCAGCAAAAAGGCGACATGCTCGTCCAGATGATCAACGTCGTCGGCATCGACCCCTCCTACGCCCCGGCGCGTGACAAGATCCAAGAGCTGATGAAGGGCGGCAACCGCCTCCACCACTTCGTCTGCGAGCCCGCGCAAGGCGGCGGCGTCAACCTCAAGGTGTGGTTCTGCGACGGCGACGGCAAGAAGACCCGCATGGACATCGGCAACGTCGGCATGCTCGCCGAGAAGTTCCCGCAAGGTCCGACGCCCGACATGATGCAGGGCCAGCCGCAAGCAAACGGCCCGGCTCAAGGTCAAGGTCAGGGCCAAGGGGTTGCCCCGGCTCAAGGTCAGGCGCAAGTGGTCGCCCCGCCTCAAGGCCAGGCGCAAAAGGTTCCCCAGGCTCAAGGCCAGGCGCAAGCGGTCGCCCCGGCCCAAGGCCAGGCGCAAGCGGTCGGACCGGTCGCCGCCCAAGGGGTCGCGCCAGCCCAGGCTCCGGCCGGCGAGCAGCTCCTCGGCTGCGGCAGCAAGGACTCGGATTGGGTCGACCTCTACCACCTCATCAAAGAAGCCGGCCTGACGGACGTCATCGCCAAGATGAAGGCGAAAGTCCAGGGCGGCGCCCACTTCGCCTCCTGCGCCTCGTCGAAGCCGAAGGTGACGATCACCTTTAGCGACGGCACGAAGGTCGAGTTCGACGGCGGCGTCATCGACCCGGACTACTGGATGTAATCGCGGCGCCCTTAGGCTGACGAATGAAGAAGCAGGCCCTCCTTCTCCGGGGCCTGTTTTTTTGCGTCACTTCTGGAAGTAGTCGTCCAGCAGCTGCCCGCGATTGCCGTTCGACGCCACGTAGGCGCGCATCGCGTCGAGCTTGCCCATCGCGTCCTGGAGGCGCAGCGGGTAGTCGCTCCACACCTCGGCGTCGAGCGCCGCGTTGCCGTCGGCGAGCAGCACCTCGGCGCCGCTGCGCATGGGCGACAGCAGGCCCTCGCGGGTCAGGATGCGCAGGCCTTCCTGCAGGTCCTGGTCGGACGCGTCGAAGACGTCGCGCAGGCCGCGCACGAGCCCGGCCTCGCTGGCGACGCCGCCGTTCTGGTGGATGCGCTCGCGCGCCGCGTCGAGGAGCCTCTGCATCAGGTCGAGCGGCGGGTAGCTGCGCTCGATCATGAATTTCTGCACGTAATAGTCGCGCGGCCCATAGATCAGGACGCAGTTCGCGGCCTTGCCGTCGCGGCCGGCGCGGCCGATCTCCTGGACGTACTGCTCGATGCTGCCGGGCAGGCCGGCGTGGTGCACGAAGCGGATGTCGGCCTTGTCGATGCCGAGGCCGAAGGCGTGCGTCGCCACCACCACGTTCGCTTGGGCCGCCATGAACGCGCGCTGCGCCGCCTGGCGTTGGTCCGGCGTCAGGCCGCCGTGGTAGAGCGCCGCGAGCACGCCCGCGTCGCAGAGCATGCGGTGCACCTCCCGCGCGGTCTTGCGCGTCGGCGCGTACACGATGCCCGGCCCGTCCGAGGCGAGCGTCGTCTGCAGCACCGCGCCGAACAGCTCCGCGACCTTGTCGGCTTTGAGCACCTTGAGCTTCAGATTCATGCGCGCGAAGTCGGCCCACACCGTCTCGGGGGCGCGGAGCTTGAGCGTCCGGACGATGTCGTCGCGCACGCGCGCCGTCGCCGTCGCCGTCACGGCGATCTTCTGGACCGGACCGAGGTCGTCCAGGTAATCGCCGAGCATCCGGTAGTCGGGGCGGAAGTGGCTGCCCCAGTGGCTGATGCAGTGGGCCTCGTCGACGGCGATGAGCTGGAGATTCAAGCCCTTGAGACGATTACGGAATTCCTTGCGCGCCAGGCGCTCCGGCGAGCATAGCAGGATCCGCGCGCGGCCGGTCTCGACCTCGCGCCAGGTGGCGTCCTTCTCCTCGCCCGACTGCAGGCTGTCGAAGGCGGCGGTCGCGACGCCGGCGGCGTTGAGCTTCTCGAGCTGGTCGCGGATGAGCGCGATGAGGGGCGACACGACGAGCACCAGGCCGTCGCGCACGAGCGCCGGCAGCGCGTAGCAGAGCGTCTTCCCGCTGCCGGTCGGCAGCACCGCGAGGCAGTCCTTGTTGTCGAGGACGTGGCTGAGGACCTCGGCCTGGTGCGGGCGCAGCGCCTCGAAGCCGAACCGCTCGCGGGCCACGTGCGAGGCGTGGGCGATGAGGCGCGAGAAGCGCGTGTCGACGGCAAAAGGCTGAGCGGAAGGGGTCGGCTCGCCCCCGGACGATTTGGCTTCGATGCGTTTTACCATCGCGACGGACTGTAGCCCGCCGCCGCCAAAAGGCTCAAGGCAAATAGAAGCCTGCGTGCAGAAGCAGGGAGGAAACGACGGTCTTTCTGCCGCGCGAGGCCAGATTCGGGTCGTAACTCTTCACGTCGTCCCGGGCGACACGGGCGTCAGTGCTCATGAGCTCGTCGCGCTGGAGCCGGAGCGAGGCGGTCGCCAACCCCAGGCGCAGCAGGCGGTACCCGAGCGATTGCGTCGTCGAGAGGTAGGTGTCGCGGTTGGTCCAGCGGTCGTAGAGCTCGTCGGTGTTCGTCCGGGCCCAGGAATTGGTGTCGCGCAGGCGCTGGCGCCCGATGTCGGCGGTCTCGCGGCGCAGCCCGGCGCCGAGGAAGACGGGGAACTCCTGAAAGCCCAAGGGGTAGAAGAGCAGCTCGGCCGACTGGGCGGCGTGGGCGTCGTGGTAGCCGTCCCGCTCCGAGGCCGTCGCGAATTGCTCGTAACCCCCGCCCAACGCGAGTTTCCCGAGGAAGGTAACCTCGCCGCGGAGCGCCAGCTGGCCGAGCAGGCCGCGCAGCGGCGCCGCCTCGAGCAGCGCCAAAGGCGCCGCGTCGGCGCTCCGTTTCGCGGTCACGGCGGCAGCCTGGCCGGCGCCGAGCGCGGCGGTCAGGACGATGATCTGGCGAAAGATGCTCATGTTGGGGCCCTCCCGGCATCTTTCGGATTTTCAGCGGCGCGCTAAACGGGCAGATTCTGCCTGGACGTCTTCCACGTCTGTACACTTTTTAAGCAACGAGTGGACGATGGCGTACCTCCTGACATTCCTCCTGGTCCTCGCCCCCGCTCTGGGTGAGCCGCGACTTCTGTGGTCGGCGAAGATGGCGCTCGTCGGCGCCTTTACCCTCGCCGCCCTCGTCCTCCAGCCGAAGTTCGCCGCGGGCGACTCCACCTCGGCGGACCGCGGGACGGCGCGCGCCTTCACCGTCATCCTCGCGCCGTACCTGCTGCTCACGGTCCTCGAGGCGCGGTTCCTCCGGCTCGAGGAGGCCACGAGCTGGGGCGTCCCGGCGTTCCTCGGCCTCGCGTTCGCCGCGGTCGGGCTCGTCATCCGGACCTGGGCCGTCCGCACCCTGGGGAGGTTCTTCACGCTGCACGTGCAGGCGCAGGCCGACCATATGGTCGTGCGCACCGGGCCCTACAAGTACGTCCGGCATCCGTCCTACACCGGCGCGCTGCTGATGCTCGTTGGCATGCCGGTGATGCTCGGCGCCTGGGCCTCGGCGCTCGCGTTCGGCGCGCTGTTTCTCGGCTGGACGGCGGTGCGCATGCGCCAGGAGGAGGCGGTCCTCGAGGCGGCGCTCGGGGCCGAATACGCCGCCTACCGGCAGGCGACGCCGGCCCTCGTCCCGTTTACTTGAACTTCGCCTTGATGAGGCCCTGGTCCTTCATCTGCTCGACGATGAGGTTCAGGTTGAGCACCACCGACGACTTCGTCTCGAGGTTGAGCGCCACATAGCCTTGGTCCTCGCGGTAGACGAAGACCTCCTCGACGTCGGTCACGCCGGCGTCTTTCGCCGCCTTCAACCCGGACAGGTAGCCCGTCGCCCATAGGTCGATCTCGCCGGCCTCCAGGCGCTTGGCGTTCTTCGCGTCGTCGTCGATCTTGTCGACCGCGGCGCCGAGCTTCTCGAGGTACTCGGACTTGGCGTCGCCTTTGTAGCCGCCGATCTTGTACTTGAAGGCCTCGGTCACCTCCTTGATCTTGATCGCCTTGCTCTTCTTGGCGAGCAGGACCCAGCGCGTCACCGAGATCGGGCCGACCCATTGGAAGAGCGATTCGCGCTCCTGGTTGCGGATCGCGGTGAAGACGCCCTGGCCGTCCTTCTTGCGGGCGCTGTCGTAGGACTTCTCCCACTTGTCGAGCTTGATCTCGATCGGGATGCCGGCGCGCTTGAAGAGCTCCTTGACGATGGTGACGTTCTCGCCCTCGACGTGGCCGGTCTTCGCGTTCTTGAACTGGTAAGGCGGATAGTCCTCGGTGTTGAGGATCATCTTGTCCGCGGCCAGGATCGGCGACGCCAGGCCGCCGATAGCGAGGGCGG
>JAYVWD010000895.1:0-2373 GCA_043786345.1 Pseudomonadota bacterium | reverse complement strand
CGTCGCCGATCGGCGACGGATCTTCCAACCCAACGTCGTGAAAGCCCGCCTCGGCTTTGGCCGGCCCGCGCGCTCCTTTGAGCACCGCAAAATCCGCATTCAGAACATCGTCCGGCACGATCGCCGCGGAAAAGGCCGGCATCCCGTTGCGCCCCTTGCGAATGACGTCGGTAAACGCCGCGGCATCCAGTTTACCTTGAAGGGAAGGGAATTTATCGCGTCCCTCGCCGGCGAAGCCGTGACAGTCCGCGCATCCGTCCAGGAATGTTCGGGACAGACTGGTCGAATGCTGGATCTCAGTGACCGCCGCGACGACGGCGGCTTCTTTGGTCGTCGCGACCCCGCAGATACCGGAGTCGCCCGCGCTCGTTCGGACCTTGGGGGCCCCGAAAGCAGATGGCAGCGGACCGTTCCTGGCAGGTACGAACGCGGATTTCCCTGCGGGCTTTACCTCCGCGCTTCCGCCGTCTTTTTTCGACTTCTTTTCTGCCGCTGTCCTTGAGCACGCTACAGTCGCAAAGGCCGCGGCCAAGAAGACGATCTCGAATAGGCGTTTCATCGGGCGAGCTTTTCGGCTTGTGTAGTGACGGCGGCGGCGATTTGTCCTGCGGAGGTGGCGCAAAGATCCAGCTGCTGTCCGCCGACGGCGCCCGCCAATGCCAGGTACTTCTGCGCGGCGGTGCTGGTCGTCGAGCAAGAGGTGCCGCCGCCCGTGGGGACTGCCGCGACGATGCCGAGGGCGGCGCTGCTTTGGGCGCCTATGAGGGTCGAAAAGCTGGCGGCGTCGAGAAACTCCGCGTCGCCATTCGCGATGATGACGTAGAGCCGCTTGGCTCCTGTTCGGAAAAACGAGTTGAGTGCTCCTTTGACCGGATCCAAAGCCCAGAGCCAGGAATGAGTCAACACCTCTTTGGTGTTCCCGGCGAGTTCGAGGAGCCTCTTACCGCAAACGAGCGGGTCGTTCGCCGCGAGGTGCGGATCCGGGAAACTGCTTGCCTTCGCGTCACAACCGGCGACGACCGCCCCGAGAAGGCCATCTTTCGGCGCCAGGTCGAAGTCCACAGGCTTGAATGCGCTTGCTGCGAGCCCGCCTGGCGCTGCGAAAGGAGAGCCGCCCGCCCGGTCTTTTTTCCCGGCGATGACTGCGACGTGCACATCGTGGATTTGCGCGACGCCGGAAAGCAGCTGCTCGACCGCCGCGCGGGTCGTCTTGAGGAGTTCGTCACTCGGCGCGTCAAGCGCAAGGATGACGACGATATCGAGCGCATTGGCGGCTGTCGCTGTTGAGTTTCCGCGACCGGCGGCCGAGGCGGCACCGAGCGATCCGGTGCCCGCGGCGCTACCGCTCCCAGATTGCGGCGAGGGGACGGCCTCTCGACCGCTTGGATTGCATGCGGCAATCAAGGACGCGGCTAAGAACAGAACGCGGCGGTACCGCATGCAAACATGCTCCAAGGTGCAATGGAATTGGCAAGGCTTGAGTCAAATCGAGGTCCGCGCACAATTGTATCGGGGTGGACCCCGGCTGACGGCTTCATTGATCTTACTGCTTCCCGGTCGGAAATCTTCTCGGCGACTATGCCGTGGGAAAAGGTAGCGCACCCTCCGAGGAGGGCGCCCCCAACCAAGATCGATAAGTGAGGCATCCCCATCGTCGACCCTCCGCGTTCAATGACTTCGCTAGAGACTACCGACGAAGGCCCGGTTTCGTGACACCTACCCAGCGACTTATCCACATAGATCAAGATCTTAAGTACTTAGACCTGTCCTTGAAACTTGAACCCTTAAGGATCGACGCGAACGACCTCGTCCCGGGCGGCGTCGGCAAACCAGAGTTTGCCGTCTGGGGCGGTGCGTCACGTCGAAGCCTTCGATGACAACGTCCTGGCCCTTTGCGGCTCAGGGTCCGACACGAGGGTAGGGATAGAGCCGAAACTCCGGAAGCCTCGTTACATACTTCGGAGAACCTGGCCAAATCAAAGACACATTTTCGTTCGTGTCGATCGTCCCATTGATGATGCGATCGCCGTCAGGCTCCTCGGTAACCCAGCCTAACGCTCCGGAATAGGAGTCATAGCGGCCTTCCCGCACCGTGAAAGGCAGGATGAGACCGCCGCGAAGTTGAATGTCACCTTGGAACAGAACAGTGGAGTTGGTTCGGCCGAGCGGTTGCGTCGGGTAAAAGAGCTTGAACCACCAAGCGCCGTCCACTGCCGAACTCAGACCTTGAGGTCCCTGGAACTCACCGGCGACGGACGGCACGACCGCAGCGCTGGCGGGAAGGGCCGGAAGCGAACCCTTGACGAGCTGCACCGTTCCGACCCGCCCATAGGCGTGGGAGTACCAAACGCCCTCGATGTAGCCCATCGTCCA
>JAYVWD010000894.1:0-6071 GCA_043786345.1 Pseudomonadota bacterium | reverse complement strand
TCCCGCAAGGCCTTGAGGCCGGCGAGCGGCGCGAGGTCGCGAACGCGGTTCTGGTAAAGGTTGAGGGATCGGAGCTCGGTCAGGCCGGCGAGCGGCGCGAGGTCCTCGATCTCGTTGAACGAGAGCGTCAACGACTGAAGCTGCGTCAGCCCGGCGAGCGGCGTCAGGTCGCGCACCGGCTCCCACGACGGCTCGTCCCAGGCGCGATAGAGGCTCAGATTCAGGCGATCCTGGAGGATTGCGGCGGCCTCGGCGCAGTGCGCGGCGTCGAGCTGCGTCACGACCCCGGCCTTGAACATCATGACCCAGATGGTATGCTGCTGCTCCGCTGGCGTCGCGGGATCGGCACAGAGCGCGGCGAAGGGGCGCGGCGCCTCGGCCCGGGCGAGGCTGGACGGCGCCGCGAGGACGAGCGCGGCAAGTGCCGCAAGGCTCTGGTTTCGAAGCTGGATCATGCCGGAAGCCTCCCCAAGGTTTCGAGGGCCGAAGGTGGCCGCGCAATTCCCCCATTATACGGACTGACGTCATGGACACCACAGGGAAGAGTCGCTTCCTGATCGCCGTCGGCAGCAACCTCGGCGACCGCGCGGCCGCGATCGAGGCGGCGACCCAGGCGATCGCCGCCCGCCTCGGGCCCGTGACGGCGCGCGCGCCGGTCTATGAGACGCCGCCGGCGCTCGCCGCGACGCAGGTGTTCCTCAATACGGCGCTCGTCTGCGAATCGGCGCTGGACGCCGAGTCCGCGATGCGCGCCCTGCTCGCCATCGAGGCCGCCCTCGGCCGCGTCCGGCGCGAGCGCTGGGGCGACCGGGTCATCGATCTGGACCTTTTGTTGTGGCTCGAGGCGGGCCGGCCCGCGTGTACGGCGCACGTCGGGGAGCTCGCCACCCTCCCCCACCCTCGCATGCTGGAGCGGGACTTCGTCCTGGTGCCGGCGGCGGATGCGGCGCCGGAGTGGCGGGCCGCGGCTGGAGCACCGAGCCTTGGGGAGCTTCGCGCCGCCAAGGGCTGGACCTTGAAACTGAAGGTTTGAAGGCCACCAGGAGCGGGAGACCAGGCGCCGGACGTTCCACGGAAAAAACGGAGGGGGCGGGGCGGCAGCGGGCGCCTTGGTCCTCCCGTTTTTCAGGTAAGGACCTGTATTTACATAATAATTTAGAACCGGTTCGGGTACGGGTAAAGATTGGCCTGGGGACAGCCGATCATTTTTTAGGTAGGCCCTCGATTGCTAACATTTTATCAAAGTGCCCGGCGCCCTATGGCTCGTCGCGGCCGCATTTTTTTCGGGTTCTCTGGGCACGCCGGCGGCGCAAGCCACGCCGCTCGCCCTCAATTATGGCGGCCGGCTCGTGCAGCCCGACGGCCGGCCCGTCGAGGGACCGGTCGACCTCAGCGGTGCATTTCTATCGGCCTCCGCCCTGGAAGTCTCAACCGCAAGCAACACCAATGACATCAGGTTACTCAACAGCTCGGTCTCCGGGTCCAAGGGTTGGCTTTTCAAGCCGTTGACCAATGGCACAAACACCGACTTAAACCTTTTTGAGTACCGCGCCACCAACTCCGATCGGGTGACTCAGTATCTGATCTTGATGGAGATTCGCGGCGAGCTACCTTTTCGCCCAGCCCTCAACTTCAGAAAGTCCGATGCTGCCCATTAAGGGAGAGGACCGCCTTCGGGCGGCTTCGGGGACCCACCACCGCCCGGCGCGAACTCTGCTCCTCAGAACGCAGGGCCCGAGATTGATAGGGGTTATAGATAACTTTCAGTGATTCATGAAAGTTACGTGCCCCAGCAGAAATCACCCTCAAGTCGGACCATAGATCCGTCGAGCTAGGAAGAGAGGGGGATAGGCGCCACCGACCTTGCCTTTGGCCTAGAGACGCCTTGCATAAGGTGGCGGGAGCGGCCATGGGCATGGGATTTACGAAAATTATGCGCGACACCAGCTTGACCACGGCGGTCTCTTTGGGCTTGGCCGTGAGCCTTAGCATCGCCTGTAGCGCTAAGATCACTGCAACGGCAACTAATAATCGGAGCAGCGCACCACAACCCGCCGCTGAAACTCCGTCAACGCCAGCTGACGACGACGCCGGCAAGGCGGCTCCACCAGCGCCAGCGCCCGCCGAAGTCGTCAGCACGGCGACCCCAATCGAGATTCCGGATGGCTTCTCAGCTACGCGGCGGTTCTACCAAACACGCAGCGTCATCACGCTCAACATCAAGGCCACGGCCGTTGTCTCCGGCGACCTGATATCCCTGCACAACGACACGACCGGGCTCGACCTTTTCGACCATCAGCCGCTCGCATTCGGCTTAACCGCAGACGACCCTGTTGACGTTCTGTCTTTGGACGGAGCTCCCTACGATATACAAGTCCGGCTCTATCCCGCCGCCTCGACCTTCGCTGGGCGCTTTGCGTACGACATCAATAAGCTGCGCCTTGTCGTCGATGACAAGGTGCAGCCAAAATTTTCACAAAGCCAAATCTATCTCAAAGATTTTCCCTACTTTTCAGCAGGCTCGACAAATTTCTCGGGGAGTGACCAACGCACAGATGGCCTGCAAGGCAGCGTCAGCCGCCTAGTGTCTCCGTCTGTCACCAATGGTGTCGCGATTCTTGCGACGGGCATGTTGAATATTTTGAACCGGTAGGAGTGTGCCATGCGCCAACTCATGACCATGCTCTTTGTTGCAGCTCTGCTTTGGAGCAGTGGCGTTGAGGCGCAGGATTTCTCCTACGAAGGGCGCCTGACAGACCCGGAAGGCAAGCCCTTCGCGGGCCCCATCGCGATGAGCCTCGCCTTCTACCACACCGCGGCGGGCGGCGTGCCGGTCTTAACGGTTACCACCGGGCTAGCCGAGGTGCCACTTCAAGAGGGTCTTTTTCAAATCAAGGCTTCGCTTAGCCCGACGGACTACAGCGCTGTCTTTAGTGACGTATCGCAAGCTGTTTACGTCCAGATCACCGATTTAACGCATGCTTCTGATAAGCCATTTCCTCGCCAACAGATCGCGACGGCTCCCTATGCGGCCCGAATTCCGATTGACGCAACAACGTTTAGCTTCAACGGCCAAGGCCAGCTCGCACTCGCCACCGGTGCCAATGCCTCCCCCGGCCAGTTCTTGACCCAGGATGGGAGCGGACATCTGAGTTGGGCGACGCCCGTTGCGTCGGCCACCGCCTTGCAAGGTCAACCGCTAAGCTCCACAGCTACGCCAGCAGCCGGCCAAGTGCTCAAGTATGACGGCAGCCAGTGGGTACCGAGTAACGTGACCGGTGCCACGGGAGGTACGGTGACGAGCGTTACGGGCAGCGCCCCACTCGTGGTCACCAACCAGACGTCGGCGCCGCAGATCAGCATCACCCAAGCGAGTGGCGTCAGCGACGGCTACTTGACCTCCGGCGACTACCTAAGTTTCAAGGGCGCCGCGACAGCGCTCACGGGCGGCACGACCGCGCAATATCTCCGGGGCGACAAGACCTGGCAGACGCTCGGATCGCTCGCGACCAAGTCGACGGTCACCCACAGCGACATTACGGCCGGCACCATCGTCGACGCCGACATCAGCGCCTCGGCGGCGATTGGCCGTTCGAAACTGGCGTCCGGATCGAACAACCACGTCATCATCAATACCGGCGGCGGCGTCCTGTCAAGCGAAGCGCAGCTCGCGCCGTCTCGCGGCGGTACCGGCGCCGACTTGAGCGCCACGGGTGGTGCCGGCAAATACCTAAAGCAAACCAGCGTCGGCGGCGCCGTCAGCGTCGCCGCCATTGCCGCGGCAGACGTCCCGACCTTCGTCGCTTCCGGCGCCAGCCACGCCGTTGGCGCGGTACCGGACCCGGGCGTCTCGGCGGGCTCGACCAAATTCCTGCGCGAGGACGCCTCCTGGGCGGTGCCAGCGGCAACGGTTGACTGGACCGTGCCCGGGACCATCGGCTCGGCCACGCCCAACACCGGGGCCTTTACGACCATGACGACAACGGGGGCGGTGGGCATCAACAAGACCGGCCCCGGATCGCAGCTCGTGATCAAAGGGGTCGGGGCGACGTCGGCCACGTCGAGCCTGAACGTGACAGATTCGGGGGATATCTCGAAATTGTTCGTTCGGGACGATGGGAACGTCGGGATTGGGACGACGACCCCGGGGGGCGTGCTGCACACTCACACCGGCGACACAACGAACTACACGATCATCGACGGGGGTGCTACCGCCGCCCAGCTCGTGCAGATTGAATTAGCCGACCGCGGAAATTCCAAGTGGGGTCTGCGCAAGCCGTCAGACAACAGCTTTGATATCTTCGAATTTGCCTCCGGAAATCCGTCACGACTGCACTTTTCTGCCGGCGGGTACGCCGGTATCGGCACGACTACGCCGACCGCCGGACTTGAGATCGATGCCGCCGCTGTGACAGCACTCACTGGGTCAGTTACGGCGACGTCAGGTTCGGCAAGCGTGACCGGCTCGGGAACGGCGTTTAACACAGAGTTGAGCGTCGGCGATTCGATCAAGATCGGTTCAGGATCTTACACCATTAGCGCTATCGGGAGCGCGACGACGCTTACGCTTTCCACGAATTCTACGGTTAGCTGGCCGGGTTTGCCGGCTTACAAGAACGGGAATTTGCTCACCGTCGCAACGGCCGCGGGCGCCTCGAAAATGGTGGTCGATAAGTCGGGCAACGTCGGCATCGGCACGCCGAGTCCCGGCCAGAAGCTGTCGGTCGCGGGCACGGTCGAGTCGACGAGCGGCGGGTTCAAATTTCCGGACGCGACGACGATGACGTCGGCCAACTTCTACAAGATGCCGGCGATGACGTCGCCAAACTCCGGCTCGTTTACTTGGTTCAACCAGGGGACGGCGACGCTCGACACGGCGCAGGGCGGCATGTACATCTACGCTCCGGCCGTCGCCGGCGACAATTTCCGGATCCTGGACAAGGCTATTCCGGCGGCGCCCTACACGGTTACGTTCGGATTCGTGCCGAACCTGCACAACGTCAACTACAACCTCGCGGGCATCTGCATGCGGGAGAGCTCGAGCGGCAAATTTGTCGCGTTTTGGGTCGGCGGCTCGGTTATGTCGGCGGACAAATACACCAACGTAACAACCTACAGCGTGAACTATGCGCGCAATACCCATACGACGTTCTCGATTTCGTGGCTGCGGGTCCGGGACGATGGCACGAACCGCATTTTCGAGTTCTCCATGGACGGCGTGCACTGGTTGAATTTCTCGACGGCCCCGCGCACCGATTTTCTGACGCCGGACAACATCGGGCCGTGCGTCGAGTCCAATCACGGCACCTTCGACGCCGGGATGTGGTTGCTCCATTATTCCGAGGCCTGACGCGGGGATGGACGCCAGCGCCGGCCGCTCGACTCGTTCAGACGCTCTTCAGCTGCCGCGCCGCGAGCTCCGCATAGACCCCGCCGCGCTGCATCAGCTCGCGGTGCGTCCCCTGCTCGACGATCTCGCCGTCCCGGAACACGAGGATCAGGTCGCAGCGCACGATCGTGCTCAGCCGGTGCGCGATGACGAAGCAGGTGCGCCCCTCCATCACCTCGGCGATCGCGCGCTGGATCAGCAGCTCGCAGGGCTCGTCGATGTTCGCCGTCGCCTCGTCGAGGATCATGATCGCCGGGTCGCGCAGCAGCATCCGCGTCAGCGCGACGAGCTGGCGCTCGCCCATGCTGAGGTTTTCGCCGCCCTCCACCAACGGGTGGTCGAGGCCGGTCGGAAACCGCGCGATCACCCGGTCCAAGCCGGTCTTGGCGCAGGCGGCGTGGATCGTCGCATCGGCCGGCGCCCCGGCGCGGGCCAGGGCCGCCGTGAGGTTTTCGCGCATCGTGCCCGAGAACACGACGATGTCCTGGCTCACAAGCCCAAGCCGGGCGCGCAGATGGTCGCGCTGGATGCGGGCGAGCGGGATCCCGTCGACCAGGATTTCGCCGCGGGCGAACGGGTAGAGGCGCGGCAGGAGGTTGATCGTGGACGACTTCCCCGAGCCGGTCGCGCCGACCAGGCCGACCTTCATGCCGCGGCGCACTTTGAAGCCGACGCCGCGCAG
>JAYVWD010000893.1:0-2958 GCA_043786345.1 Pseudomonadota bacterium | reverse complement strand
CTCGACGCCGGCAGCTTGCTCCCCGAGGTGCAAATCGCGACTTTGGCCGACATTTTCGACGCCTTGACCTCGGCGCGCTCCTACCAGACGCGCCGGACCAAGTTCGAGGGCCTCGACTTCATCAAGCACAAGTTACTGAAAGAAGAGATCTGTCCGGAGGCCTTCCGGGCGCTGGTGCTTTGCCTTGCAGCCTGAGAGTCCGGCCCCTAGAATGCCGGCATGAGGGACCCAGCCAAGTTTCGCCGGGCGCGTCTTCTGGGCGCGTCCTTTTCTGTTACCGCATTGCTCGCGGGGGCGCCCTTCGCCTTTTTGGCGGGCGCCGAGTTCCTCGGGCGGGACGTGTCGTCGCTGGCCGCCGGCGTGATCGGGTTCTACCCCTGGATCGCGGTCGCCGAGGCGGCGAAGCTCCTCGGGCTCGCCTGGGCTCTGGTGTTCCTCATCCTTACCCTCACCCGCAAAGCCCAGCGCGACGTGGCGGGGCACCATTGGTGGGCGCGCTGGCTGCTCGGGGCGACGCCGCTGCTGGCCTACGCGGCATGGGTGTCGGCCTCGGTGCTTCATTATCCGGCGCTCTTCGAGCAGGCGCTGCCGGTGTCCCTCAAGGGGCCGGTGTTCCGGGCGGCTTTCCGCGTCTCACCACAGACGCTCTACCGGATCGCCACGCTGCTATTCGCCGTCGCGCCGCTCGCGGTGCTGGTGCGAAGGCTCCTGCCGCGCGGCGGCGCGATGGCGGTGGTGCCTCGTTACCGCCGGCTCCTCGCGGGTCTCGGGCTGGTCGCCGCGAGCTCGACGTTGGTGGCGGTCACCTGGAAGGCGCGTCCCAAGACCAAGGCGCGGGCGACGGCCGCGGCGCACAAGCCGCATGTCCTCCTGATCGGCATCGACTCGCTGCGCCTAGACCGGCTCGGCGACGTGCGCCTCACGCCGAATCTGACGGCGCTGATGAACGACCCCAAAACCGCCAGCTTTCAGGACCATTTCGTCGGGGTGCCGCGGACCTTTCCCTCGTGGATCGAGATGATTCAGGGAAAGCCGGCGGCCAAGACTGGAATCCGCCACATGTTTCCGGGGTTTGGCGAGCGTGAGGGCACGAAGTTCGGGCTGGTCACGGCGTTCCGGGACGACGGCTACCGGACGGTCGCGGTGTCGGATTTCGCGGGCGACATCTTCCCGCGTTTCGACGGTGGGTTTCAGGCCGTCGACGCGCCGAAGCTCACGCTCCGGACGATGATCAAGATGACGGTCGACCGGTCCTTCCCGTTGTTGACGCCGCTCGTGGCGTCCGAGCTGGGGCAGACGCTTTTCCCGGCGCTCCGCGAGAGCCCCGCCTACGCGGATCCGGCCTGGCTCGCGCGGCGGGCGTTGACCGAGCTGGGGGATGGCGCGACGCCGACGTTTCTGACGCTCTTCTTCTCGACCGCGCACTTCCCCTATGCGGCGCCTTACCCTCATTACAAAGACTTCGCGGCCCGGGGCTACGACGGCGATTACCGCTTCGAGAAGAATCCCGAGTCCGGGCTGCGGACCGGCGACGGGCGCGCCGCCGACGTGGCGCAGGTGCGGGCGCTCTACGACGGCGCGGTCTCGGCGGTGGACGCCGAACTCGGGCGCATCGTGCGCGAGCTCAAGCGCCGCGACCTTTGGGACGACACGATCCTGGTCGTGACGGCGGACCACGGCGAGGACCTGTATGAGGACGGCGTGCTGCAAGGGCACGGCGAGCACCTGCGTGGCAGCAACGTCCTGCGCGTCCCCTTCCTGATCCGGGTCCCGGCCGGCGGACCGGGAATGAAAAACAAAATCACGTTTACGACGCGATCGATCGACGTGGCGGCGACCGTCGCGGCGGCGGCTGGGCTCAGCGCCAAGGGGGTCGGCGACGGGACCGACCTGATGCCGTGGGTTCGGGGGGAAAAGGCCGAGGATCCGGGGCTGCTCGCCTACTCTGAGACCGAGCTCTGGTTCGAGCGCACCGGCGACGGATTTTTCCAGCGGCAGCGGCTCGACTACCCCGGCATCAGCGGGATGCTCGCCTTTGACCAGGGCTATTCGGGCGAGATCGTCCTCAACCCCGTGTACGAAAACGTGGTCGTGACGGCGAAGCACCGGATGGTCGCCGATGCCAGGTACAAGCTGATTTATATGCCGACCCCGAACGGGGTCGAGTACGAGCTTTATGACCGTAAGGCCGACCCCCAGGACAAAACCAACCTCGCGGCGAGCGAACCCGCCGCGCTCGGCGCCATGCAGGGGCGGCTTTTCGCATGGATCGAGGCCAACGAGCTGAAGCGGAAGCTCGTCTCGGGCTTTGTGGTGCCGCGATGAGGGCGCACGAGCGGACGGCGCTGAGCCGGGCGACCAAAGTCCTGCTGGGAATGGCGGCGGCATCCGCGTTCCTCGTCACGGCCGCCGCCGCCTACTATTTGTTCGTCGTGCATCCGGACGACCGGCGGATCTCGTTCGTCGAGCCCTCCGATCCGCAAGGACGTTCCATCGAGGCGACCCTCACGCCGGTTACCGCCAAAGTCCGCAGGGTGGCGTCGGTGCTGCAGACGCCGCTCTCGCACGCCCTCGACGTCGATATGGTCGCGTTCGGCGCCGCGCTGACCCGGCTCGTCCAGACCTTTCCCGACTATGCGATCACCCAATCGCGGCGCTTTACGAGCCCCTACCAGGTCTACGTACCGATCGGCGACTATCCGGTGCGACTCGAGGCGATGGACGGGATCTTCATCCCGGCGGGCGCGACGCTGACCGTGACCCCGCACCTCGCGGGGGTGCATTCCGTCCGGTTTTTCGCGGTCTCGACGCAGGCGGGGCCGGCGCGCCTCGAGGTGCGGACCGGTGGCCGGGACGCGATGGGGGCGACGCTGCCGGCGCTCAAGGTTCCGGTGGAGGGCGGCAAAGGCTTCTGGCAGCGGAATTTCGCGCGATTTCTGCGCGTCGACCTGGCGCAGA
>JAYVWD010000892.1:0-4357 GCA_043786345.1 Pseudomonadota bacterium | reverse complement strand
AGGTAAAATCCCAGCTGACCCGCCGGCTCCGTCACGTTCGGCACGGCGGCCTTCGTGCAGGCGACCCCGGGGGCAACGCAGTTCTTGAGGATCTGGTTGGGGACCGAGGTGTCGTTGTCGATCGCGTTCCGGATCGCGTCCGGCGTGCCCAGCTCGAGCTGGATCCGGTCGGCGAGGAAGAGCATCGCTGACTTTTCGTTCTCGCGGCGCACCTCAAAGTTGGCTTTGACGAGGTAGGTCGTGGCGGACGCGGCGACGATGCCGATGAGCCCCAGGGCGACCAGGACTTCGAGGATCGTGACGCCGGATTCGGTGCGTTTAACTTGGCTCATACCAGCAACAGTATCCTTTGTTGTTGTCGCAGGCGACCGGGCGGCTGCCGCCTTTTTTGGCACCGGTCCCGGCGCGACAGGTGCCGAGGTCGATGTTCTCCAACCACCCGCCATTGGGACAGGTGGCGTCGCCGTTGCCGAATCCGATCCAACTGCACTGCCGGACGACGAGGCGGCAGATCGGCCGGCCTTTGGCGTCGCGGCCCTGAATGATGTGGCTTGGCGGGCAGGTGACGGCCTGGGAGGCGCAAACCGGCATGCCGTTCGCCATTAGGCCGGTCTGCGCGAAGCCGAGCCGGCACCGGCAGGAGATCTTGCCGTCGGCCAGGTAGCCGGTCTGCTCGGTGTCCGTGGGGCAGTTCTGCGCGGCCTGAATGCCGCTGTAGACCTGGTGGGTCGTGGCGAATTCCGCGGGACGAGTGCTGAATTCCGGCTCGCGCGGGTACGGGGTCAGGGTGCGGTCCTGATAGGTCGCGACCGAAGGGACGACCTGGTACCGGATGTGGATGGTGCTGGCTTGAGCACACGAGGCGGTCTTCCCGGGGCAGGTCGCCCAGAAATACGTCGTCGCCTGCCACATGCCGCAGGTCGCGCTGGCCGTCGGCGTGCAAAACGCGCCCAGGCGGTCGTAGAGAACCGGCGCCGTTCCCGTCCCCGAGATCGGCGCCGCGGCCGTCCCCTTCTGAAACAGTTTGAACGTCGCTTGGGCGTTCGGGTCGGTGACGGTGCACAGTCCGCCGCCCGAGTCGAGGCATCTGAGCAGCTCCGCGTTCCCCGGCGAGCTGCCCGGGCGCGCCGAGCCGACGATGGCTTTGAGGTCCTTGACCTCGTGTTCGATGCTTCGCGCGATCTCGTCGCGGGCGCCGGTCGCTTTCGTCGAGAGAATGCCCGAGCCCATCGAGCCGATGATCGTCATGATCGCCGCGCTGAGAAGCCCCACCATCGATAGGGCGATCATCACCTCGACCATGGTGAAGCCCGGGGGCAAACCGCGATGTTTCAATTTTTTCGGCAGCACATGATTTCCATGTTGTCGCAATGGACGATGTTGCTGACCACGGTGCATTCGTCGGTGACCGTTACGGCGCGCATCCGGTCACCGGCGTTCGGACAGTTGACGACGCCGGTGCTCGGCGTCGCCTGGCTGCTGCAGGTGTAGTTCGTCGCGGGCGGCGTGACGCAATGCATCGATCCGTTGGCATTGACGCCGTCGAGCGTCTGCCCGGGAGGGCAGACGCCGTTGCCGTTTTCGATGGTGCAGGTGGGCCAGTTCGTCGCGGTGTCCACTGAAGTCGCGACGAACCCTTGCACGCATTGGCAGATCAGGAGACCGTTCGCGTCGACGCCCCCGGTGTAGGAGTGCGCCGGGCACTGCTGGATCGCCGTCTGGAGGATGTCGGACACCCAGGAGCCGGTCGCCTCGAGCTGCGGATTCGCGGCAAAGGCCTGGTCTGGCGGCAGCTTACCCATGGCGAGGCCGTTCAGGTTCAAGGTCTTGAGCGCGATACCCGGGATGACGTCGGCCTGCGTGCGGACGAAGATCCGGACGGCGGTCTGGCAGGACGCCGCGTTATTCGGGCACTGCGCCCAGAAGGAGGTCTTCACCCAAAACGGGCAGAGCTCGGACGCCGCGCAGTTCGCGCGCATCCCTCGCCATGAGTAGTGCCCGGTCGTCGTCGCGGCGTTGAGACCCGACACTGGCATGCTAGGAAATGTCTGTGAATACGGGGTCTTGAGAGCGAAGGGCACGGGCCCTGTGGCGCTCCCGACCGCCGCCCCTGGGTTCGTCCAGGCGCAGCCGTTGACGCCCCCGTCCCCGTTAACGCAGGCGCGGAGCTTTCGCGCGGGGTTCGTCATCGACGTTGCGGCCGACACGGAGTTCGCCGTCACGTAGAGGGCGTCGGGGTAGCTCGCCGTCGCCCGGACGAAGTCCTTGGCGACGCGGCGGCCGTCGAGGAGCATGGTCAGGCGCCGGCCGTCGATGCCGTTCTTGATGTAAATCGTGAAGCCCGAGAGGGTCAAGCCGATGAACACGGTCGCCATCATCGCCACGATCATGGTGACGCCGCTTTCCCCCCCATGGAGCACCGACGGCGCCGGCTCGCGCGGCATCCGGGCGCGAAAGAAGCGGAAAGCCGCCTGGAGCCGCCGCGCGAGCCACAGCTCGCCGCGGACGACGAGTTCGGTCGCGGGGAGGAAGAACACCGCGATGAACGCGATCGTCGGCACGTTCCACGCCGTCCGCTCGACCCCCGACCGGCTCACGATGAACGACACGACATGGGCGAACAGGTAATTCGAGAGGTAGGCGAGCCAGAATTTCCGCGAGATCGCCAGCTCCGAAATCCAGTGAAGGGGGCGCTTCCCGGCGAGGAAGCGCTGGATGCCCGGCAAGACGCTGAGGCGCATCAGAAAGACCGGCCAGATGAAGTGCGCCCACCACGTCGACGGCGCCTGCCGGTAGGCCTCGCAGGAGAAGTAGCGGCCGAGGTTGATGCGGTAGAAGTCGCCGAGGAAGGGCACGCTGCCGACCAGGGCCACGCCCCAGAAGACCCGCTCGCCCCGCGTCATCGCGAGGCCGCCGCGCCCTTCCGCGGTCGCCATGGCGAGGCGGAGGTGCCGGCCCGCCGCGTAGCCGGCCCACACCAGGCCGATCCACGGCAGCACGGGCCACTCCGCGGTCGCGCCGTTGCAGGCGCTCAGCCCGAGCACGAGCCGCAGCTCGCTCAAGGGCGTCGCGGCCCCGCCGGTCATCTCGGCCATCTGCCCGATGTTCCAGAACGGGATCCAGAGCATCAGATAACCGATGACGCCGAGTGAGCGGACGACGCGCGGTCCGGCGGCTTCGGCTAAGGTTGCCGTAAAAATCCCTGCGAAAATAAGCGGATAGATGTCCCAAACGAGGAACCCGTCGATGAAGCCGCTCATGAGCCACGAGAAGATCACCCAGCCGACGGACAGAAACGTGAAGAGACCGAGGCGCTTCCTGATGCTGCTGCCCGAGTAGGCCGTCAGGACGCTGGTCAGAAAGCAGATCGTAAAGCCGCTGAACGAGAGGACGCGCGCCGTCTGCTCGACTGCCCGGATGACGAGGGACTGGCCGGCGATGTCGATCTCCGGGGTATAGTAGTGGATCAACGAAATGTGGAAGGTCGCGATCGCGAAAAAGCTCACGAGCCGGATCAGATCGAAGCCGACGAAGCGTTTCGTCATGGCGCGAGCCCCGTGACGATCGTGCCGCTGCGCCCGGGATCCCGGATGACCTCGTCCGAGGGTGACGGCGGCAGCCCGGCGAGATCGCCGGCGCCGCGCACCTGATGGATGACGTGGATGCCACGCGGATGGTCGCACTCCGCCGCGTCATCCGGGCACTCGGCCCAGAACCAGGCGCGCACTTGCCATCCTGGGCAGCCGGGATCCTGCCCCACCCGGCAGCCGATCGTACCGTCCCGCCCGTAATTGGCCGGGTCCTCGTCGGTTCCCGCCAGCATCGGTGCCGCGGCATCCAGGCCCTGGCGCAACGCGAACGGCGTCGGCTTGCCGCTGGAGGTCGCGCGGCAGCGCCCACCGAGCAGGCAACGCGCGAGCTCCGCGTTCCCGTCCGGGGCCTGCGGCATCACCGCCGCCATTTTGAGGACGCTCCGGTTGGGGAGGATCGCGCGCAGATGTTCCCCGATGACGTCGCGCACGATCATCGCCTCCTGCTCGCGGCGTTGGCGCGCGACGAAGTAACCGGCGCCGACGGCCAGGGCGGTCGCCAGGAGCACGATTCCGAGATGCGGAACAAAGGCCTTGATGTCTCTCAACGCACGTCTCTCGTTCGGTCCGGCTGGGGATTAGTTCTAGTAACCAATGGAACACGACCGGACCCAAATGAAAACCCCCCCGGGCGGTCCCCGCGCAGGGCGCGCTTCAATCTGAGAAACGGCGCCTCGAATCCGTGATAGACTCCCATGCCGACAGCGACGCATGGCCCGAGGCCCAAGGGATAGAAGACGATCTGCCCCCCCCAGGGCCCGAGGACG
>JAYVWD010000891.1:0-4250 GCA_043786345.1 Pseudomonadota bacterium | reverse complement strand
TCGTCTACCGCCAGCGCCCGGACGGCACCTTTCCGGGCAAGGCCGACCAGACCCTCGAGCGCCCGGGCTTTTTCGCCTATCAGGATTATGTGGACCTCGACGGCGACGGCAAAGTCGATCTCTTGGCGCCCGTCGCCGCCCTCGGCTGGTCCGAGCTCGCCGGCATCGCCCTGCGCAAAAGCGCGACGATCAGCTTCGTCTGGTACCGGAATGCCGGCAACGGCCTGTTCGAGGCCGAGGCCCGCCCGCTCCACGAGCTCTCCTGGCCGGTCGACTTCAAGAACCTAGGCAACATCCTGGGCTCCCTCCCGCTCTATGGGACACACCTGCTCAGGAACGGCGGCCGCGAGCTGGTCTTTTTCCCGGGGAAAAAGCAGGTCGAGATCATGCACCTCGCCGCCGCCAAGGACGGCATGAGCCTAGAGAGCGTGAAGCTCATCGACGCCGAGGTCGGCGCCGAGGCGTTGGCCTTGGATCTGAATGGCGATGGGGTCGACGAGCTCGTGCTCACCGAC
This sequence comes from Pseudomonadota bacterium, assembly GCA_043786345.1. Taxonomy (GTDB): domain Bacteria; phylum Bdellovibrionota_B; class Oligoflexia; order Oligoflexales; family CAIYRB01; genus JANOTL01. The sequence goes on along the minus strand of JAYVWD010000891.1, from coordinate 3,735 downwards.
CCGCGCGCGCCCGACCGGGCGCGGTCCCTCGTTTACGTCGAGGCGCTCTGACCTCAGCGGCAGCGCTGCCATTCCAGGGTCATCCCGCCGAGGGTGCCGCCGACCGGCGACTCGAGGGTGATCAGGCCGCTGCCGGCGCGGCTCGTGCTGCTGACGCGGGCTTGGACATTGATGTTGAGGGCGCGCGGCGAGCCACAGGGCGACCAGACCTGCGCCGTGCTCCCGAGCGTGTCGCGGACCAGATAGTCCTTGCTCGCCGGGCCGTAGAACGACGTGGAGAGGCGCGCCGTCGTCGCCTGGCCTTGGAAGTAGTAGCCAGTGGTCAAAGTCGCGGTGGTGCCGGACTCGAGGCTCACGAAGCCCCGGTGATCGACGCTCTTCACGGCGTAACTCCAGCCGCTCGGGAAGTCGAGGTCGAGGGCGAGCTGGCAGTTCTTGCGGCCTGCGCTCAGCGCGACGCCGGGGCCGGCTTCGGCGTCGAACTGATCCCACATCAGGGAGAAGGAGCCGCCGTCGGGCGAGACGTTGGTCGACACCGAGCCGGCCGGACAGCCGCTGCCGGCATAGCTGATGCTGCGGACGCGGACATAGCCGGGACCCGACCGCGACCCGGGGCGGGTGGACGTCGTCCCGTCGTCGCGGCTGCCGCCGACGATCTCGGCATCGGCCTTCGCCGAAACCGCGCCCGTCTGGGCGAGGAGGGCGGCGCCGAGCACGAAGCCCGCCATTTTGACCATGCTCATCATCTTCGTCGTCTGGTGCATCGCTGTCTCTCCCTTGGATTTGTATTTCGAGCCGCGAGTGGCGCGGTCGGGATCGTTCTCACAACCCAGATATAAACCGGGGGAGGGGCCGTTACAAGAGGTACACAGAACAATGTGTTCTGTGAATCTAGCCTTGTGTTCCGCCCTGCAGAAGCACCAGGGCGGGCGTGGCGAGGCTCCGGCGCACGGCGAGCCAGCCGGTGACGACGCAGAGCCCGGCGACGGCGCCGGCGCCGGCCAGCGGAATCCAGAGGTTGAAGGCCCACAGGCGGTCGAAGACCTGCTGGGCGACGACGTAGCTCACCACCGTTCCGGCGAGCGCCCCGGCCCCGGCGGCGCCGAGGCCGAGCAGCGCGAACTCTAGAAGAAGCACGCGCCGCACGTCGCCGAAGGCGGCGCCGAGCGCTTTCAGCAGCGCGACGTCGCGGCTCAGCTCCTTCGCCTTGTGCGTGGCGATCGCATAGAGCACGGCGATCCCCGCGGCGAGCGCCATCAAGGCCATGAACGCGATCGCCTGGCCGATCTGCCCGGCGATCGCGAGGATGCGCGTCACCGCTTGCTCCACGTCGATCAGCGAAACGTTGGGGAACGCCGCGACGACGGCGGCCTGGACGGCGATGCGCTCCTCCCGCGTCAGATTCGGGATCGAGCCGACGAACTGCTGCGGCGCGTCGTCGAGCACGCCGGGCGCAAATTGGACGAAGAAGTTCGGCTGAAAGCTCGCCCAGCGCACGCGCCGCAGGTTTTGCACGCGCCCTTCGACCGGCATGCCCTGGACGTCGAAGCGGAGCGTGTCGCCGAGCTTGAGCCCGAGCCGGTCGGCGAAGCCCGCCTCCAGCGACACCGGCGCCGGCGCGCCTTCGGGAACCTTTTCCCCGGGCGTGAACGGCCGGCCGGCGACCAGCGTCTCGGAGGGCGCCAGCGCCGCGCGGTAGGAGAGGTTGTACATACGCGCCTTGAGCTGCTCCTTCTCCTTGTCGTCGCGGTCGGTCTTGGTGGAAGCGCGGCGGCTTTCGGCGGCCTCGGCCTCGTCCTCGCCCGGCGGCGCGAGTTCCTTGCCGTTGAGGTGCGTGAGCCGGGCGCGGATCATCGGCGAGGAGTTCTCCAGGACCGCCTTTTTATCCAGGAGCAGGGCGGTGAGCGGCGCGAGCTGCTCCGGCTGAATGTCGAACAGGAAGAGGCTCGGCGGCTTGTCGGCGTCGGGGCGGTCGAACTCGGTCGCGAGCATCGCGCGGATCTCGGGTACGACGGTGATCAAAAGCGCGCCGAGGCTCAGCGCCAGGAACGAGGCGAGCGTCGAGGCGGGCCGGCGAGCGAGGTTGAGGGCCGCGAGTCGGATGCGCCAGCTCCTCAAGTGCCGCGCCCGCCCGAGGGCCGTCGTCGCGGCCGCGCCGAGGGCGAGGAACACGAGGCTCGCGCCGAAGACCAGCGCGACGAACAGCGAGCCGATCCGGAAGGAGTGCGCCTCGCGCACGGCGAGGCCCCAGGCGACCAGCGCCAGCGTGACCCAGCCGATCGCCTGGCGCCGCGCGCGGCCCGGTTCCGGCGCCGAGCCCTCCTGGAAGAGCGCCTGCGGCTTGATGCTCGGGATGCGCAGCAACGTCGGCTGGCAAAAGAGGAGGCTGCCGAGCACGCCGGCGCCGAGCGCGACGGCGACGCTTTCCCACCCGAGCGCGGGCACCAGGCCCTGGGGCGCGAGGGCGCCCAGAACCATCGGGAGGAGCGGCAGAAGGGCGAGCGTCGCGAGCAGCGCGTCGCTGGCCGCCGCCGCGCCGAGGATCGTCAGCTGCACGACATACACGCCCACGGCGAACGCTGGCCGCGCGCCGACGCTGAGCAGGATCGCGATGTCCTTGCCGCGGCGGGCGATGAAGCTCCGGAACAGGTACATCGCCCCGACGCCCGCGAGAAAGAGCGCGACGAGTGCCACCAATCCCAGGTAATCATTGAGATAAGTAAGAAGCCGACTGGAGTCCTCGCTGGCGTTGCGGTGGGTTTTGACGTGGACCTCTTTCTTCCGGAGGTCGCGCCGGAGGGCGGTGGCTCGCGCGTCGAGGAGGCCCAGGTCCTTGACGGGGTCGCCCGAGGCGGGGAGCTTGAAGAGGAGGGTGTGGAAGACGCGGCTGCCGTACGTGACGAGGCCGGTGTCCGCCAGGAACGCGCCGCCGATGTAGACCTTGGGCGCCAAGCTCAAGCCGACGGTGCCGACGGACGGGTCGCTCTCGACGACGTCGTCGATGATGAAGGCCGTGGCCCCGATCTTGAGCGGCGCGCCGACCTCGACGCCGAGCTGGGCCAGCACCTCGGGGAAGACCCAGGCGATGCGGGACCTGTCGAGGGCGCCGGCGCCCCCGGGCGCGAGGTCGCCCCCGTGGCGCAGCCGCGGCGTCCCGTAGAACGGAAATTGCGCGTCCACCGCCCGCAGCTCGACCAGCCGGCTCTGCGTGCCGCTCGCGACCATCGAATAGAGGCTCGTCTCCTCCCGGATCGCGGTGCGGGGCGGCAGGCTCCCGAGCGCCGTGCGGCGGTCGTCCGCGGTGAAGGCTTTCTGGCTCGTCAGGGCCAGGTCGGCCGCGAGGATCACCTTGGAGCGCTCGTCCACGTTCACGGAGACCGACGTCCGGAGCGCGTCGATCGCGAGAAAGCCGACGAGCCCGATCGCCAGGCTTAGGACGAAGCTCAAGCTGAAAGCGCGGCTGCCGCGGATCTCGGCCGCGGCAAGCCGGAGCAGGAGGCGCGGGGCGCTAGCCATCGACCAGCCGCCCGTCGCTCAGGTGCAGCCGCCGCTGGCAGCGGTGGGCGAGGGCCTCGTTGTGGGTGACCAGAATCAGGGTGGTGCCGCGGTCTTTGACGAGGCCGAAGAGCAGGTCCATCACCTGCTCGCCGGTGCGCATGTCGAGGTTGCCGCTCGGCTCGTCCGCGAGCAGGAGCCGGGGGCGCACGACCAGGGCGCGGGCGATCGCGACGCGCT
>JAYVWD010000890.1:0-2968 GCA_043786345.1 Pseudomonadota bacterium | reverse complement strand
GGTCGGCCTGGGCGCACTTACCCGAGGCGAAGAGCCCCTGCACGTCGGGGCCTTCGAACAGCCGGGCCGAGGCGAGGCAGGCCGACCTCGTCAAAGGCTCCCTCGACGTCTGGGGCAACGCCCTCGGCGGGACCGCAGTCCGGCATTCCTACAATCTGTCGGATTCCGCCTACGACCCGGCCAAGCTCGCGGCCGCCTTCGGCGTCGATCCGGCGTACGTGCAACCCCTCGGTCTGCTGCTGAAAAAAGATGCGGCCGGCGCGGTCACCAAGGTGAACGACACTGGCAGGAATGCTTTGACGCCCAATTTCATCGAGGCATTGACCAAGGCCTGTGGCACCTAATCGGCTAAAAATACGAGGGAATCAGCCGCTGATTGCGGCGGAGTTCCCAGCTTGTCCACAGCGGCTTTCCGTCAATGCGCCGGCGCCGACCGGCGCAAGTTGCGCTGCGAATCGACGGGACCGGCCGGCACGCCCGTAAGTCCCGCGCGTTTGGTGGTCCACGCGCCGCCGGCGTTCTGGCAGGCGCCCGGCGTCGCGGCGCTCAGGATCATGCCGCCGCGCAGGCAGCGGCCGGAGACCACGCTTACGCCCGGAATACGTTGCCCATTCTGGACGGCGGGCAGCCCGCCTTTGCCGAACTCGTCGCCGCGGGCCTCCAGCGGCCCGTTCGGCGCGGCCGATTTTGCCTTGATGACCGGCGGATTCGTCGCCTCCGCCGTCGGCGCCGAGAGCGGCACGCCGACCAGAACCAGCGCGGTCCCGGCGCCGAGCGCGAAGCACATCAGGACCAGTCTGCACATGAGGGTGGATGCCATGATCGTCGCGCCTCCGTTTGGTGCCCGACGCCTTGCAAGCCTGGATCCACATTTGCATCACCCGGCCGCGGCTCTCAGACGCGACACGGGGGTTTCATGATCGTTCAATTCAGCATCTATCCGATGGACAGCACCCACATTGCGCGCGACGTCCGCAAAGTCGTCGCCATGTTGAAGGACGTCGGCCTCGAGCCGCAGGTCGGCCCCATCGGCACCTGCGTCGAGGGTGAATGGGCGCAGGTCATGCCGGCGATCCAGGAGTGCCACCGCATGATGGCCGCGGCACACGAGCGCGTGATCACGACGATCATCATCGACGACCACGGCGCCGCCGAGCACACGATCCGCGAGGCCGTCGACGCCGTCGAGCCGCGCCTGTCGGGCCGCGCCGGCCTGCTCGACGACGCCTTTCCGGACGGGGAACAATAGGACGACGAAACAGAGGAGCGGAGCCATGCTACTCAGCGCCAAACGCCTGCTCGGCCGCAACGTGCGCGGCGCCGATGACAGCATCGGCCTGCTACGCGACGTCTTTTTCACCGAGAAATCCGGCAACGTCCGGTACCTCGCCGTCGAGGCCGGCGACTGGCTCGAGGGGCGGGAGATCCTGCTCGCGCCGCAGAGCCTCGAGAACGCTCGACCCGACGTCTACGAGCTCCGCACGCGCCTCAGCCGCCACATGGTCGAGCACAGCCCGCCGGTGACGGCCGACCTGCCGATCTCGCGCGCCTACGAGGTCCGCCTCCACAAGCACTACGGCTGGGCGCGGTATTGGGGCGCCTCGTCCGAGGATGCGGCGACCAGCGCGACGGTCGTCCTCGAGACGCCCGGCGTCGAGGTCGACCCCGATCTGCGCAGCGTCAAAGACGCGCTCGGCCACCGCCTGCACGCGAGCGACGGCGAGATCGGGCACCTGGACGACCTGTTGATCGACCCGCTCCACTGGGAGATCGCCTACGCCGTGGCGAAGACCCGCAACTGGCTGCCGGGCCGGACCGTCGTCATCCCGCGCGGCGCGATCCTGCAGGTGCGGTGGGACGCGCGCGCGGTCACGGTCGAGCTCACCCGCGAGCAGATCCGCGCGGCGCCGGAGTACGTCGACAAGCTGCTGACGGACGAGACCTACCTGAGCGAGATCTCGGCGCTGTACCAGCACTTCGAGACCGCCGGGATCGGCGGCGGGCGCGCCTCCGAGGGCGACCGCCAGGGCGCGCCGGATTTCAACCGCGAAGGGCGCAGCGTTCGAAATGAGCCCGAGGTTTCTTGAGCCAATAACGCCACCCTTCCGCGATCGGCGTCAGACGCTCGTTTTTGAGGCGGTGGCCGGTCATCATGGCTATTCAGGAACGCGACGACGGCCGCGCGATGCGCGGGGTCGGTGACGAAAAACGGGCGCGGAGCGTTGGCCGTCCGGACGGGGTTCATGGGGTGGTCGAGAGACGCGACGGAGTCGTCGTGCACCGGTCGGCCAGGACCACGGCCTGGTAGCCTGGATAAAGCGACGGGCGCGCCGGAGCGTTGTCAGAGGGCGCGACCGTCGCATTGAACGGGACGAGGCCCTGCGGAACGAACCGGCTTTGGTCGACGTTGTGGCAACTGGTGCAACGCGGCGCGATGATCGTGCGGCCGTCGGCGATCAATTGAGGGTGGTCTTTCACGCCCGCCGGCGCCCGGAGCGAATTCAAGTAGCCATCCACGTCGATCAGTTTGCGCTCGTCGACCCGGTTAGCCGAGTGCGCTGCTTCGGACAGCGGACTCAAGTGTGCTTAAAGCCCCTTTAAGCGGGACTTTCTTTGCGTCCGAGGCTGCCATGAACTACCCCAACAGCTGTCGCTCGCAGCGTTTCTTCGGGGGTGCATCTTGTTGACTCATGGCATGGATTACCGGTTGCTCCTGTTCTTCGCCGGACTGGTCCTGATGCTCGGCGTCGAGACGATGTTTCCGGCCCGCGCGTGGCGTACGCCGCGCCAGGATCGGATCCTCAAGCACGGCGCTTTGGCCCTCGGGAACGCCCTCGTCGTACGCCTGGTGGTCACGGCGCCGTTCCTCGCCTGGGCCGCCTACGTCAGCGACAAGGAGTGGGGCCTTGCGCCACGACTCGGCTTGGCGCCGGTCGCCGGGATCGCCGCGACGATCGTCGTCTTTGAC
>JAYVWD010000889.1:0-5140 GCA_043786345.1 Pseudomonadota bacterium | reverse complement strand
GAGCACCTTCAGCACGACATCTATGGGGAGATGATCCTGGCGATCAGCCCGCTCTTCCTCGACGCCCGCTTCGTGATGGGCGAGCGCCGCCTGCCGCGCGGCGTCCTGGCGAAGCTGCTCGGCTCGATCGAGCGTTTCCTCGAGTCGCCCGACGCCGGCCTCTGGGAATACCGCGGCATCGCCCAGGTGCACACGTTTTCGCTCCTCATGCACTGGGCCGGCGCGCGGAAGGCGCTGCAGATCGCCCAGGCCTGGAAGTTCGCGGACCTGGAGCAGCAGGCGGAGCGCCTCATGCGCCAGGCGGCGCAGCTCATCAGCGGCAAATGCTGGAACCCGGCCGTCGGCGCCTACACGCAGGCCCCCGGCTCGAAGGAGTTCGACGCGGCCCTGCTCCTCATGGCGCCGCTCGGGTTTTTCGGGCCCAAGGATCCCAACGGCCTGTCACACGTCAAGGCCGTCAAGGAGGCGCTCGGCACCCCCGGCGGCCTGCTCAAGCGCTACGCCCACGCCGACGACTTCGGGGCGACCGACAACGCCTTCACGGTGTGCTCGTTCTGGTGGGTCGAGGCGGCGGCGCGCATGGGCCTCAAGGAGGAGGCGGAGGAGCTCTTCCACCAGCTGCTCGGCTGCGCCAACCACGTCGGCCTCTATTCCGAGGACCTCGATCCGATCACCCACGAGGCCTGGGGGAACTTCCCGCAGACCTATTCGCACGTCGGGCTGATCAATGCGGCCTTCGCGCTGAGCAATGAATCATGAGCGACACGTCCCGCCTCTTCATCGTCTCCAACCGGATCCCGGTGACGTTGAGGCGCGACGAGAACGGCCGGATCTCGACGCGGCGCAGCGCCGGCGGCCTCGTCACCGGGCTCTCCGACGTGCACCGCCACGCCTCCGTCTTCTGGGTCGGGTTCGACGGGCTCTTCGGCGCCCTCGAGGCCGAGCCGGACGTGGTGGAAGCGCGGAAAGAGCTTGAAAAACAAAGATTTATATCCCTGCAGATCCCCGAGGCGGCGTACGAGGGCTACTACGCCCGGCTCGCCAATGGCGCGATCTGGCCGCTCTTCCATTACTTCCCCGGCTACATGCGCTTCAAGCAGGAGGACTGGGACGATTACGTCAAGGCCAACCGCCGCTTCGCCGACGCGGTGCTCGCGCGGGTGACGCCGGGCGACCGCGTGTGGGTCCACGACTACCAGCTGATGCTCGTGCCGCGCATGCTGCGCGACGCCCTGCCCGACCTGCGCATCTCTTACTTTCACCACATCCCGTTTCCATCGTCGGAGATGTTCCGGATCCTGCCGGTGCGGGCCGAGATCCTGCTCGGCTTGCTCGGCGCCGATCTGGTCGGCTTCCACACCCTCGACTACGCGCGGCACTTCCTCACCTGCGTCACGCGGCTCATCGGCGCGGACGTGGACAAGGACTCCGTCCTCTACCAGCGGCGGCCGACGAAGGTCGGGGCCTTTCCGCTCGGTGTCGACGTCGCCTCGACCCGCCGGCAGGCGAGCGATCCGAACGCCGTCGTCGGCATGGGGGAGCTGGCGGGCTCGCTCGCCGGCAAGCAGGTCTTCGTCGGGATCGACCGGCTCGACTATACCAAGGGCCTGCCGGAGCGGCTCGGCGCGTACCGGCGCCTCTTACAGAAACATCCGGACATCGTCGGCAAGGTCGCCTTCGTGCAGGTGTGCGTGCCCTCGCGCCAGGACGCGCCCTTCTATACCGAGCTGCGCTCCGAGGTCGAGCGCCTCGTCGGCCAGATCAACGGCGAGTTCGGCCGGCCGGGCTACGTGCCGCTCCAATACCTCTACCAGCCCTTTTCCCCCGAACAGGTGACGGCGTTCTACAAGATCGGCGACTTCATGGTCGTCACGCCGCTGCGGGACGGCCTGAACCTGGTCGCCAAGGAGTTCGTCGCGGCGCGCTCCGACGACGACGGCGTCCTGATCCTGAGCGAGTTCGCCGGGGCGGCGGCCGAGATGGGCGAGGCCCTGATCGTGAACCCCTTCGACATCGAGGGCGTCGCCGAGAAACTGTACGAGGCCCTGGTGATGCCGGCCGGCGAGCGCCAGCGCCGCATGCAGGCCCTGCGCGGCCGGATCACGGCCTACAACAACGTCGAGTGGGCGCAGGACTTCCAGCGGGCCTGGGAAGAGGCGACCGACCCGCCGCCGGGCGAGGGCGCGAAGCTGACCGGCGCCGAGCTGGTCGAAGTCGTCGGCCAGCTGCGGAGCCTGCGGATAAAGCGCCTGTTCATCGACTATGACGGCACCCTCACGCCCATCCGCCGGACGCCGGAGGAGGCGATCCCGACCCCCGAGGTGACGTCCGCCATCAAACGCCTGACGGCGCGCCGCGACATCGAGGTTACGATTCTCACCGGGCGACCCCGCAGTTTCTGCGACGAGCACTTCGCCGGCCTGGGGCTCGGGTTCGTCGCCGAGCACTCGGCCTTCTTCAAGAAAGCCGGCGAGGACCGCTGGACCGCGGTCTTCAACCAGGAGGAGTGGCTGCGCGTCCGTGGCGCCGTCCTCCAGCACCTCGAGAGCTTCGTCAAACGGATCCCCGGCTCCTTCATCGAGGAGAAGGAGACCTCGCTCGTGCTGCACTACCGCAAGGCCGAGCCGGTCTTCGCGCACGCGCAGGCCCTCGAGCTCAAAGAGTCGTTGGCGCAGATCCTGAGCAATACCCCGTACACGGCCTTCAAGGCGAAGCGCGCGCTCGAGGTGAAGCCGGCGGCCGCCAACAAGGGGTTGGCCGTCGTGCAACTCCTCGCCGAGGACCCCGGCGACCTGCCGTTTCTCACCGCCGGCGACGACCTGGGCGACGAGGCGATGTTCCGGGTTTTCCCCGAGCGCAACATTTCGGTGCACGTCGGTTTCGGCACGAGCTTTGCGAGGTACCGGGTCGACAGCCCGGCAGCACTCTGGGACATCCTGGACCGCCTGGCTCATGAACCACCGTCAAGGGAGGCAAGGTAGCCATGCAACAGCGCCATCTGCTCGAAAAACTTGTGAGAGTGGGCATCCTCGCGTTCGCCGGTCAACGCCTCCTCGCCCTCTACAAGCGCCGCAAGGGCACCGCCGAAACCGACCGCATCGCCGCGGACGAGCGCGTTACGCGCGCCTCGATGGACTCCTTTCCCGCCAGCGACCCGCCGGGCTGGAGCCCGACGGTCGCCTCTTGACGAGCGGTCCCCTAACGACGGAGCAACGAGGCATGACTACCGAATACGACGAGGCCGAAAGCCCCGACGAGAGCGAGCGGCGCGGCGCGGGCGACCGCGAATTCCGGCCCGCGGGCCGGCCGGCGAACGTTTTTTTATGGTCGGCGCTGGTCGCCGGCGGGGTGGCGGCCTATTGCCTCGCCACCGGCCGGACGAAGACCGGCTTCGCCATCGTATCGCACCTCGCGCCGTCGCTGGTGATCCTGGGCCTCTACGACAGGGTCCTGGTCGAACGAGGAGGGGGCCGTCGAGACCAGCGGGCGCGCGTCGCGGGGATGCGGGGACCGGGGGCGCTGCTTCACTAAGAGCCCTCTTTGCGCCCTTCGCGCCTCGGCGCTGTCTAAATGCCGGCTTCTCGTCTTGCGGTCTTTTGCCGGCGTCGCGCCCCCTGCGGTGATGTGTCAATTCAAGATGACCACCCGCCCCGCCGCCCCCGCATGCCTCAGAATTTCCACGGTCCCCCCGACCGACCCGTGCCGGATGACGCAGTCGAGCTCCTCGTCGCGGACGACGAGCCCGCGCATCTCGAGGCACTCGACCTGCTTTGGCAGCAGCGGGGTCTTGAAGACCACCGAGCCGGTTTCGGCGTCGATGCTGAGGCCGAGCATGGCCTTCAGGACGAGGAAGATGCTGCCGGCGGCCCAAGCCTGCGGCTTGCAGGCGACGTCGTAGGGCACCGGGCCCTCGCGGTCTTGCTTTTCAAAGCCGCAGAAGAGCTCCGGAATCCGGAGGTCGTCGGACGCCTCGATGACGCTGACGAGCCCGTTCGCCAGCTCGCGGAGCTCCGGCAGGCGGTCGTAGAGGCGCAAGCCCTCGGCGATGAGCGCGTTGTCGTGGGGCCAGATGGAGCCGTTGTGATAGCTGAGCGGGTTATAGGCCTTCTCCGTCGCCGCCAACGTCCGGATGCCGAACCCGGTGAACATCGCCGGCGACATCAGGTGCGCGGCGACGAACGGCGCCTTGCCGGGGTCGAGGATCCGCGTCCAGAGGCAGTGGCCCTGGTTGCTCGCGAGGACGCGGCAGGGGCTGCCGTCGCCGTCGAGCGCGAGGACGGCCATCTTCCGGTCTTCGTCCCAGAACTTGGCATCGAACCGGCCGCGCAGGGCGGCGGCTTCGTCGGCCCAAAGGCGCGCCTCGTCCAGGTCGCGGCGCATCGTGCGCGCGAGGCGCGCCATGCCGCGGAGCGCGCGGTAGGCATAACCCTGGACCTCGGCGAGGGCGATGGGCGGCTGGGCGAAGCGGCCGTCGGCGTGCATCACCGAGTCGTGCGAGTCCTTCCAGCCCTGGTTTATCAGGCCTTTCGGCGATTTTTGGGCATAGCTCAAGAAGCCATACGGGGACCGGCGGAGGCCCCGCCGGACCCAGTCGAGCGCCGACCGTGCGGCCTCCCACCAGCCGTGGACGCGGTCGAGGCGGTGGGTCCAGGCCGCATACTCGGCGAGCAGGATCAGGCACAGCGGCGTCGAGTCCACCGAGCCGTAATAAGGAATGAAGGGGATCTCCTTCGTCGCCGCCATCTCCCCGTAGCGCATCTCGTGGAAGGCTTTGCCCGGCTCCTCATCGGTGAACGGGTCGTCCTTCCGGCCCAAGTGCGCGAAGACGAAGTCGAGGACGCCTTCCGCGATGTCGGCGCACCACGGGAGCGCCTGGTACGAGGTGATCAGGCCGTCCCGGCCGAACGGCGCGCAGAACCAAGGGATGCCGGCGTCGGGATAGAGCCGGCCCTCGCGGCGGGTGAGCAGCACGTCGATATCGGCCTCGGCCCGGCGCATCGCCTCGGTGAGCGGCGAGGCGCCGAAACTCAAGGTCGGCCAGTGAAAGTGGGTGGACGGCTTGCGGCCGGACTCCCGCGGCAAGGCGGGGGATTTGCCGGCGATGGCGAAGGAGATCGTGTAGGTCAGGGTGAGCGCCTTA
>JAYVWD010000888.1:0-6391 GCA_043786345.1 Pseudomonadota bacterium | reverse complement strand
CTCGACGGCGTCGAGAAGGAGCTGGACGCCCTTATTCTTATAGGCGGAGCCCATGTGTACGGCCGTCATCACGCGGGCGATCGTCGCCTTGCGGACGGTGTGGTAGATCATCTCGTCCGAGATTTCTTTGTCGTCGAGCATGAGCTCGGTCATCTCGTCGGAGAACATCGAGATCTTGTCGAGCATGATGCCGCGGTATTCTTTGGCTTTTTCGAGGTAGTCGGCCGGGATCGCCTCCTCGACCACTTCGTCGCCCTTATCGCCGAGGAAGCGATAGGCCTTCATCCTGACGAGGTCGATGATGCCGTCCATGTTGGACTCGCTGCCGATCGGGATCTGCATCATGACGGCATTGTGGCCGAGCTTCTCGCGCAGCTGGTCGGTGACGCGGAAGGCGTTGGAGCCGGCGCGGTCGAGCTTGTTGATGAAGGCAAGGGCCGGAACCTGGTAGCGCTTCATCTGACGGTCGACCGTGATCGACTGGCTCTGGACCCCGGACGTGCCGCAAAGGACCAGGATGGCGCCGTCGAGGACGCGCAGGGAGCGCTCGACCTCGATGGTGAAGTCGACGTGTCCGGGCGTATCGATGATGTTGATCGTGGTGTTGGCCCAGTGAACGGTCGTCGCGGCGGAGGTGATCGTGATGCCGCGCTCTTTCTCGAGCTCCATATGGTCCATCGTCGCGCCATCGCCGGAGCCTTTGACTTCTTGGATCTTATGAATACGGCCCGTGTAATACAGGATCCGCTCCGTCAGCGTCGTTTTGCCGGAGTCAATGTGGGCGGAAATCCCGATATTGCGTACGAGGTCCAGTTTTGAAGCCATGATGGAGTGACCCTATGCAACAGAATAGAGGTGAACGAAATCTCGACGATGAAAGTCGCGGAGCTTGGCTTAACTACCACAAAACGCCCGAATTTCAACCCGAATCATCCATAAGACCAAGGCCTTGGTCGGTTTCGCCCCCCTTCTCCGCGAATCTCCGGCGATTTCCCCGACTTTTAATAACTTCATTAAAGCAACGCTTGGAATATCCGCTAAGGTCTTTTGGCGGCCGCACGAAAAGCTCCTTGAAAGCTCTTTTAATGAGCCTACACAGGAGCGCCCATGCGCATGGAGCTAGCCTCATCGACCCCCGCCGGACAGCCTGCCCAGCCAGGGGCCCCCTTGCGCCTCGCCACCCCCAGCGGCGGCGCGGCGGGCGGGGACTTCTGGGACGTCGGCAACCCCGGCGTGGTCGGCCAGCAGCTGTCGCCCGACCACGGCTTCAGCGATGTCGTTGCCGTCCGCCAGGAGGGCTTCGGGCTAGGGAAAATGGTCCTTTATCTCTGCGTGGCCCTTCTCCTCGCGATCCCCGGCTATTTCGCTTACCAAATGCTGGTGAATGAGAAGGACCCCCGCGAGCATGCCAAGGAACTTTACGCCCAGTTCCTCGAGATGACCGGCCTCGGCGAGCCCCCCGTGGAGGCCCCCGTGGCGCGGCCCCGCGCCCGGCCGGTGGTGGTGAAGGCGGTCCCCAAGAAAAAGTCCGGTACCTCACTCGCCGGCAACCCCTATTGGTCGCTTCCTAATAAGATGCTCGGCAAAGAGACCGAGCTCAATCGGACCTGGACGGCCGAAGAGGAGGAGACCTGGCGCGCCGGGCTCGCCCACAAGTTCACTTATCAACGGTACAAGACGGTGCTCGAGGTCCGCCAGCGGCTGCTCAAGGGCAGCGAGGCGATCCTCTGGGACGCGCTCCAAGACAAGAAGATGTGGACGCGCGGGTTCGCCGCCGTCGGCATCGCCGAGTTCAACGTCGAGATCTCGCTGCAGTCCCTCGAGACCGCGATCGGCAAGGCTCGCAGCGAGCTCGTCGCCGACTTCTTCGAGCGCTTCATCAAAAAGCCCAATCCGGGCCAGGCCTTCGTCCTGCGGCAGGTCGTCCGCCTTCTCGACGAGAAGGGGCGCCTGATCGCCTTGCGGGGCATCGCCAACTCCAAGGACGACCTGCGGGAGCTCTACCTCGCCGCCGCGACGCAGGACCCGGGTCGGCACGTCCGGCGCTGGGCGTCGAACTACCTGTTCGAGCACCCGATGAACCCCGACCACTACAACGACCTGATCGAGGTGGTGAGCGGCGAGCGCGACGGCTCCTATCTGACCGACGGCATCGGCCCGACCAAAGCGGACCCTAAGGGCAAGAAAAAGGCGCTCCACCTCGCGACCGACGAGGACCTCGACAAGGAGCTTGCCGAGTTCGAGAAGGCGGGCGGCGACGTTGAGATCTACGACGAAGAGGGGCCCCAAGGCGAGAAGACCGACCCCGACACCTTCGAGTACCAGGACGCGCAGGGCACCAAGCCCCTCGGCACGAAGGTCAGGGACAAGGCCGCCCCGGCGCCCAAGAGCGGGACCGACGGCGTCGAGGCGACCGCGCTGCCGGGAAAATGACCCGAAAAGGACCGGGAGTTTTCCCGGTTTTCAGGAATTCGCCAAAAATTGCTCAAGTTTTTCGCAAAAATGCCGATAACGCCCCTGTGATTTTGTTGGGGTGACGTCAGGATCGACGTCGCTTGAGGAACCAGGACGGTTCGACGCGGCTACGACCCGACATGCTAACGTCCCGCCGACGCACCGTCCCTTCCACTTCAAGCTTCAAAGATCCAAGGAAAACGAGACGCCACCCCTCATCGGTCCCCAAAAAGACCTATCAGGGAGGAATGGTTATGAGTCTCGAGTTGCGTCAAATGGCCTTGGATACGGGCAAAGAGCAGCCCCTGCGCCTCGCCGGCGTCAGCACCATGATGGGCTCGCTCGCCTCGAATCAGATCTCGCTGTCGGGTCCTGGCATCGAGCCGATCCACGGCATGATCGAGCGCCTGCCCGACGGCAGTTTGCGCCTCACCGACCTCGGCACGCTCGTCGGGATCAAGGTGAATGGCCTGCGGATCGACGTCGACCGCCTGCTCGTCGCCGGCGACCTGATCGAGATGGGCTCGCTGCGTTTCCGCGTCGCCGCCTCCGACGCCCCGGATCCCGTGCTGAAGGCCACGGTCAAGTCCGACCCCGCCGACCTCGCCGAGCGGGGCAAGGCCGCCGAAAAGAACGTCGTGAGCCTCGACAGGTGGAGGAGCCGCATGCTCTTCGCGCCACGGACGCCGACGAGCCGGGGCCGCATGCTGGAGGTCGTCGCGTACTGGGGCGATACGGTCCTCAACGTCGACCACTTCCACCCGGACGAGCGGGGCTTCGCCTCGGTCACCATCGGCGACTCGAGCCAGGCGCACTTCATCTCGGGCGGCCGCGAGTCCTTCAAAACCCGCGTCCTCGCCAACGTCGAGGCCGACGGCGCCGTCCTTAAGCTCACCAAGGGCATGAGCGCCCGCGTGCGCCAGGACGGCAAAGTCCGGAAGGTCTCCGGCCTCCATCAGGTGCACCTCGGCCCGACCGACTATGCCCACATCGAGCACGGTGCCGTGCGCTATTTCATGCATTACGCGAACCTGCCGCACGTCGAGCTGCCGCGCAACAAGATGGCCGACACCTTTTTCTTCGGCCTTTCCGCGGTCTCCGCGCTCGTCTACCTGGTGCTCGTCGCCCTCGCGATCACGATCAAGCCCGCGCCCCAGCGGAACGAGACGCCGACCCTCGTCGGTCGGCCCTGGGAAGAGCACTACCAACCGAAAGACCCGGTCAAGAAAAAGCTGGTCGAAGTCACGGTCGAGCCGACGATCAAGCGCGAGCCGCCCAAGCCGAAAGTCATCAAGGCGGTCAAGCCGACCCAAAGGCAAAAGCCCACGGTGAAGCCGCCCGAGGTGAAGCCGGTGCCGAAGACGGAGATCGTCCAGAAGGCGCTGCCGGATAAGCCCGTCGTCGCCGCGGTCCCCGTCGCGAAGCCCGTGACGCCCTCGCCGGTGACGCCGACGGCCACGCCGACGCAGCCTAACGTCGCGGCTGCGACGAGCCCTAGCCCGGCCGGCCCGAAGAGCCCGAGTCCGAGTCCGAAGCCCAATCCCAGCTTGAAGCCGCTGACCGGCCTCGCCGCCGGCGGCCCGAAAGCCCCGTCGCCGCTCACCGGCAATAGCGGCGGCCCCGGAACCAAGTCGCCGGCGGGCGCCCTCATGGGCGCGACCAAGTTCAACCAGCCCGGCGTTTCCTACGGGCAACAGAAAACCCCGGCAATGGTCGATCTGAAGAAGCTCGGCGTCGGCCTGGGCCAGGTCCTCACCGCGACCGGCGGCGTCCACGCCGACTTTCACAGCGACAGGGGCGGCCTCGGCAGGAAGATGGGCAGCGCCAGCAAGGACTACAACCTGGGCGGCCCCGGCAACGGCAACAGCCTCGGCCTGGCCGGCGCCGGCGACAAGCTCGGCGGCTGGGGCAAAGGTCCGAACGGCGTCATGGGCGGCGGCGACGGCCCCGGCGGCCCCGGCGGCCTGGCCAGCATGCTCGGCGGCAAGAACGGCAAGGGCGGCATCGGCACCGGCGTCGGCAACGGTCCCCACACTCAGGCGAGCGTCGAGCTCCCCGCGACCGACCCGGTCGGCAGCGGCTCGGGCTTGCCCCCGGACGCGATCATGCAGGTCATCCGCTCGCACCTCAACGAGATCCGCCACTGCTACGAGCAGCTCCTCCAGCGCACGCCGAAGGCGCAAGGCAAGATGACGGTGCGCTTCATCATCGGCGGCGACGGCCGCGTCCAGACGGTCTCGGTGCTCGACAACCAGATCCCGGACGTCGTGTTCCGCGGCTGCGTGACGGGCAAGATCCAGCGCTGGCCTTTCCCGAAGCCGCGCGCCGGAAGCCCGGTCACGGTCACGTATCCCTTCGTCTTCAACCCGCTTTGAAGCCCTGAAGTCAGAGGTGGTTGGGCTTCTCGAGGCTCAATTGGGGGGTGGTCGCGCCGCCTTGCGCGATCGCCCCGCGTTCGATCAGGTCGTCGAGCGCGGCCTTGCTCAATTTCCCGTGGATCGTGGCGAACGAGGCCAAGGCGCCCGCCGCGATCGCGCTCGCCGACGAGGTGCCGTGGTGGACGGTGCCGCTCGTGAAGGCGACCTCCGACGGCACGACGACGTCGGGTTTGAGGCGTTTGCCGTCCGCCGCGAGCTGCCGGCCGGAGTAGGGGACGTCGCTCGCGCCGACCGTGAAGACCCCGGGATTGTCGGCGGGAATGAGCGCCGAGCGCGCCGCCGGCGCCTGGTCGACGAGCTGGACGCCGAGCCCGTCGACGGTCGCCCAAAGGCGCGCGCCGGGCAGGAAATTGTTGCTCCTGGCCTTGATTCGCAGCGTGTACGTGCCCGTCGGCAGGACCGCGCGCACGATCTCGCGCGCCTGGCCCGAGTAGAGTTGGCCGCGCGCCGGGTCGCCACCGTCCTGCAAAAGCTCGCCTTTGCCGAGGGATTTACCGGACTCGTCCTCGAGGGCCAGATCCAGATCTTGCTTCGTCCGGTAGTCTTTGTCGTCGGTGAAGTCGTTCCACGCGAGGACGACTTTGACGGGGGTCCGGTCCTGCGGGACCGTGAAGCGCACGGTCTGCTCTTTTTCCGGCGTGACCGCCGCTTCGTACGTCGAAAGGCCGAGGTTGCCCGCGGCGTTGATCCAGGTGATGCCGGCCGCGAGGGCGCGGTTCACTTCCTTGTTTACGAAGCCCTTGCCGTCGAGGTTGCCGCCGTACTCCCAGACTTGCGCGTAGAGGACGAAGTCGACGCGCTCGGCGATCACGCGGTCGACCGCGGCGGTAAAGTTGGTAAACCCGTTGGCGTTGAGCAGCAGGATGCGCGGGCCCGGCTGGTCGGCACGGTAGGCGGGCGAGCCCGTCGCGACCGCGTAGGCGATCTCGGCCATTTTGAGGCCGTGACTCGTGTCCTGCTCCTGGGCGAGCGGCGCCAGGAAAAGCTCGGTGTCGGGCGGCAGGCGGGTGCCGATGCTGGCTTCGAGGCCGCGGAAGCCGTTGTCGAGGACGGCGATCGTGACCCGTTGACCCCGGGCGCCGCGTTGGTGGTACGGCACCAGGCCGACCGACCGCTCGATGGTCGCGAGGTTGGTGAGGGCGCCGTCCTGCTCCGGGAGCTCCGACAGGGTCGGGGCCGGCTGCGCGGCGAGCGGGCCCTTCGTCACCGGGGGGACGGCGGCAGGCGGCGCCGCTGGATCGTCGTCGGCCGGAAGCGCGCCACAGCCCGTCAGGGCCATGGCGGTCAAGCCCGCGAGGAGCCAGCGCTGTGCGAGGCGAGGCATAGGGATCCGGAGCGAGAGGTTGCGCCGGAATACTACCTTTAGAAACTCTACAATTCAATAGAATTCTATAGTTTTCTATTGAAAACCTTAAAATCTAGCCGGGTGCACTGCCCCGCTCAGCCGGCAGCGGGTTTCGCGGCGGGCTTTTCGGCCGGCCTATCGGCCGGCTTATTCG
>JAYVWD010000887.1:0-2233 GCA_043786345.1 Pseudomonadota bacterium | reverse complement strand
CGCTGGACCGCCGCTTGGGTGGTGTCGGCCGTCGCCGCGAAGCCCCAGGCGCCGTCGACCAGCGCCCGCACGCCGATGCCCTCGGTGAGCGAGTGATTGGCGACGTCGACGCGGCCCTTTTGGGCCACGAAGGAGTTGGAGGTGCGCTTATGGTAGCGCAGCTCGACGAACCCCTGCGACTCAGACGCCAACTTGGCGAGCATGTCCTTCATCATCGAAACGCCTCCTAGGTGTAAGCGGGCCGGCTCTCACGATAACACGGCAAACCCTTGAAGCCATGAACTTAAACAAGGATTTCGACGGTTTCCGGGGCGTCCCCGGACGAGCTTGGGTCCCCGCTGAGTTTAGGTCCTCATTCGTGAGAAAAGTCGATGTCCGACCGGTCAAGCCTTAAGCGGCGTCCCGCGCCACCTCGCGCAGGACCTGGCGCAGCCAGCGGTGCGCCGGGTCGGCCTGCATCCGCTCGTGCCAATAGAGGTACTGCGTGAATCTCGGGACCTCGAGCGGCGGCGGCAGCAGGACCAGGGGCAGGTGCTCGGCGAAGAGCCGCGCCGCCTCGACGCCATCAAGGGCCTGAATGTGCTGCACCTCCGCCCGGCCTACTTCATGGAGAACCTGGCGTTCACCCTCGAGCCGATCCGGTCGATGGGCATCGTCGGCTCGCCGCTGCGCTCCGACGTCGTCCTGCCGATGGTCGCGACGAAGGACATCGCCGCGGCCGCGGCCCGCCGCCTGCTCGCCCTCGACTTCACCGGCTCCGCGTTCCAGGAGCTTCAAGGTGAGCGCGACCTGACGATGGCCGAGGTGACCTTCGCCGTCGCCGCCGCCACCGGGAAGGACCTCAAGTACGTGCAGTTCCCTTACGCCGCCGCCGAGGCGGCGATGGTCGGGGCGGGCCTGAGCGCCGACACCGCGGCCCAGATGGTCGAGATGTACAAGGGGTTCAACGACGGCCAGTTGAGGGCGGTCACGAAGCGCGCCGGCGCCTCGACGACGGGGACGTCGATCGAAGCCTTCGCGAACGACTTCGCGGCGCTCGTCGGTTGAGTCCCGTTACTGCCCGATCCATAGAACGAGCTTCGCCCGCTCCCCGTCGGTCAAGGTCATCCCCGATCCGGCGGGGGGCATCGAGCCGCTCGCGATGCGCTCGGCGGGCGCGCCCTTGAAGAGCGGGCCGTCGCCGACGTAAGCCGAGCCCTTGCTGCGGACATTGCCTTGGCTGTGGCAGGCCGAGCCGGCGCAGCTCCGCGCCAGGATCGGCGCGGCGATCGCCGTGACCTTGAACGAGCGCCTCGACTACTTCGGCCAGATGGTGAACGTCGCCGCGCGGATCCAGGGCCTCGCCGACGGCGACGAGGTGTTCGTCAGCGACGAGGTCTGGGCGCATCCGGGCGTGCAGGAGCTCACCGGGCGCCTCGAGGTGGCGCCGCAGCGGGCGCTCCTCAAGGGGATCCGGGCCGAGGTCGGCGTGCACCGGCTCCGGCACCGGCTTTCAGCCGGCAAGGCCGCGGGCGCCTGATCAGTCGTCCGCGTCTTCTTCGATGTCGCCGTAGCCGGTCGGCGTCGACGGGCCGCGGTCGTACGACGGCTCGTCGTCATCGTCCTCTTCCGAAGCATGGCGCGCCGGCGCATCCTCGTCCTCTTCGCCGGCCATGACGTGGTCCCGGGAGTTGCGGTCGGCCTTGCGGCCGGCGCGGCTGTCCCGCGGCTCCTCGAAGTCGCCGCCGTCCTGGGTGCCGGCGTTCAGCTCACGGAGCGCCTCGAGGACCTCGTCGCTGTGGCCTTCGACCGAGACCTTGGGCCAGGCGTGCGCGACCTTGCCGTCCTTGCCGATGAGGAACGTGGCGCGCTGGATGCCGAGCTTCTTGTTGCCGTACATGTTCTTCTCGACCCAGACGCCGTAAGCCTGCGCCGTCCCCGTCGACGTGTCGGCGAGGAGCGGGAACGTGAGGTCGAACTTGTCGCGGAATTTGCCGTGCGAGGTGAGGTCGTCGGCGCTGACGCCGAGGACGACCGCGTCCTGCTCCTGATAGCTGGCCAGGTCGTCGCGGAATTTGCACGCCTGCACGGTGCATCCCGGCGTGTCGTCCTTCGGGTAGAAGTAGAGGACGACGTTCTTCGCGCCGCGGTAGCTCTTGAGCGCGACCGTGCCGCCGTGGCTCGAGGGGAGCGAGAAGTTGGGAGCGGCGTCGCCGGTGCGCGGCATCGCCTTCGGCTTGTAGGCGCCGGAGGC